>DASXRW010000181.1:0-13420 GCA_036506355.1 Burkholderiales bacterium | reverse complement strand
ACTTCCAGCACGCTGTCCGCCTTTCGAATGCCCAATTCCTGGAGCACGCGTGCCTCGAGCTTGGGCTGCCACATGCGCTCTCCTTCCTCGATGGGGATTTCCATGTCCGAGAAAGCGAGCGCTTTGTATTGTTCCGGCACGAAATCCTCGCGCGGCACGAGGTAGAGCAGGTCCAGCACGTCCTGGTCGAGCACCTCCCAGGTGCGGATCTGCTGCTCGACCATATTGGTGCGCGCCTGCTCCAAGTCCATGGGCACGCGATTATAATCATCGTCTTCGCGTTGGGGGTCCCGCATCGGTCGGTGCGGGTGAGACAAACCCTTCGAACCTGATGCGGGTAATCCCGCCGTAGGAAAACGCCATGAACGCCAATCCCAAGTTCCTCGCCGCCACCGCTCACGTAGACGACGCCGCGGTAAAGCCGCTGCCCAATTCGCGCAAGATCTATGTCGGCGAGCTTCGCGTGCCGATGCGCGAGATCACGCAATCGGGCGACAACCCGCCGATCGCGGTGTACGACACCTCGGGGCCCTACACCGACCCGGATGCGCGCATCGACATTCAAAAAGGGCTTGCCGCGCTGCGCGAGCAGTGGATCAGCGCCCGAGCGGACACCGAGCTGCTTTCGGGCCCGACGTCCGAGTATGGGCGCCGGCGGCTCGCTGACCCCAAGCTCGCCGAGCTGCGCTTCGATCTGCATCGCAAGCCGCGGCGCGGCAAGTGTGTGACGCAGATGCACTACGCGCGCAAGGGCATCATCACCCCGGAGATGGAGTTCATCGCGCTGCGCGAGAACCAGCGCCTCATTGATTCTTTGAGTTTTCAACATCCGGGCGAATCGTTCGGCGCCCGCCTGCCGAGGCAAGTGACGCCGGAGTTCGTGCGCGACGAGGTGGCGCGCGGCCGCGCCATCATCCCGGCGAACATCAACCACCCGGAAACCGAGCCGATGATCATCGGCCGCAACTTCCTGGTGAAGATCAACTGCAACATCGGCAACTCGGCCGTCACTTCGTCGATTGGCGAAGAGGTGGACAAGATGACCTGGGCGATCCGCTGGGGCGCCGACACCGTGATGGATCTCTCCACCGGCAAGCACATCCACGAGACCCGCGAGTGGATCATCCGCAACAGCCCGGTACCGATCGGCACGGTGCCGATATACCAGGCGCTGGAGAAGGTCGATGGCCGCGCCGAGGAGCTGACGTGGGAGATCTTCCGCGACACGCTGATCGAGCAGGCCGAGCAGGGCGTCGACTACTTCACCATCCACGCCGGCGTGCGCCTGCCGTTCATCCCGATGACCGCGAAGCGCATGACCGGCATCGTCTCGCGTGGCGGCTCGATCATGGCGAAGTGGTGCCTGTCGCACCACAAGGAGAGCTTCCTCTATACGCATTTCGAAGAGATCTGCGAAATCATGGCCGCCTACGACGTGTCGTTCTCGCTCGGCGACGGCCTGCGCCCCGGCTCGATCTACGATGCCAATGACGAGGCGCAATTCGCCGAGCTGAAGACCCTCGGCGAGCTCACCAAGGTGGCTTGGCAGCGCGACTGCCAGGTGATGATCGAGGGCCCGGGCCACGTGCCGATGCAGCTCATCAAGGAGAACATGGAGCTGCAGCTCAAGCACTGCGACGAGGCGCCGTTCTACACCCTGGGGCCGCTCACCACGGACATCGCGCCGGGCTATGACCACATCACGAGCGCGATCGGCGCGGCGATGATCGGCTGGTACGGCACCGCCATGCTTTGCTACGTAACCCCGAAAGAACACCTGGGGCTGCCGAACAAGAAGGACGTGAAGGACGGCATCATCGCCTATAAGATCGCCGCGCATGCCGCGGATCTCGCCAAGGGCCATCCGGGCGCGCAGCTGCGCGACAACGCGCTATCGAAGGCGCGCTTCGAGTTCCGCTGGGCCGACCAGTTCAACCTCGGCCTCGATCCCGACACCGCCCAGGAATTCCACGACGAGACGCTGCCGCAGGACGGTGCCAAGGTGGCGCACTTCTGCTCGATGTGCGGCCCGCACTTCTGCTCCATGAAGATCACGCAGGACGTGCGCGACTACGTCGAGCAGGGGATGAAGCAGAAATCGGTGGAGTTTGTGAAGAAGGGCGCCGAGCTCTACCCGAAGACTACTTCGCAGCCTTGAGGAAAAGCTCGTCCGGGTTGAACGGCACGCTGCCGTATTCGAGCGTGCCGAGGATGCGGTAGGTCTCGTCCTTCGTCGCCTTCGGCTCGCGCGCGAGATCGAGCAGCTTGTGCGGCTGCATGGGATTACCCTCGGCGTCGCGGATCACCATCACGCGCGGCAGCAGGCGCTTGGTCAGGTTCTGCGCGATGACCACGCCCACCTCGCCGGTGTTCAGCTCGACGAGACTGCCCACCGGGAAGATGCCGATGCAGCGGATGAACTGCTCGATGAGATGGGCGTCGAAGAATACGCCGCGCCACTTGTAGAGCATGCTGATCGCCGCCGAAGGCGACACCGGATCGGCGTAGGGGCGCTTGACCGTCAGCGCGTCGAAGGTGTCGACGATCGCGGCGATCGAGCCGATCATGCCGATCTCGGCTCCGCGCAGGCCCTTCGGATAGCCGCTGCCGTCGTGGCGCTCGTGATGCAGCGCCGCGATGCGCGCGAGATCACCCGGCAGCCCCGGCGTCGCGCGCAGGATCTCCACCGAGTAATTCACGTGCAGCTTGGCGCGCTCGAATTCCTCGATCGTGAGGCGCCCGCGCTTTTCCAGCAGCTCCCTCGGCAGGCGCACCTTGCCCACGTCCTGCAAGAGGCCCAGATAGCCGAGGAATTCGATCTGGCCGGGCTCGAGCTGCAGGAAGCGGCCGAAGGTGATCATGTAGATCGAGACGTCGATCGCGTGCGATTCGGTGTACTCGCCCTTCGCGCGCAGCTGCGAGAAGAGCAGCAGCGCGTCCGGATTGCGCAGCACGCTCTGCGTCATGCTGGTGATCGCGGACTTGAGCCGGTCGGCGTCGAGCGTGCGGCCGATGCGCACCGCCGAGATCACGTCGCGCATCAGGGTGCGGCTGTTGATGTACGCGGTCTTCGCCGGCCCGATCTCCTGCTCGACCGGCGAGCGCTCGGGATACGCGATGCGCGGCACCGGTGTTTCCACCGGGGCGCTGCGCTCCAGGTCGACGATGACGGTGGAGCAGTATTTCTTCAGGGCGTCGAGCTGCTGCTGCGTGCTCAGCATGAAGCCCTGGAACATGAACGGCGTGTCGGTCCACGGCCGATCGAGCTCGGCGACGTACATGCCGAAGCGCAGCTCACTGACGGGAACGCGTCTTTTCACCCTCCCTTAACATTACGCTGAAATCATGGACTGGGGCTTGCTCGGTGCGTTGGTCAAGCTCGGGGCCGCTGTGGCCGTGGCGGTGCCGCTCGCGGCGTATCTCCTCCAGGACAAATTGATATTCCAGCCCCAGCCCCTAGCCGAGCCGCAGCGCCAAGCGATCGCCGCGCGCCATCCCGATGTCGCTGACACTTTCTTGCAAGCGGCCGACGGCACGCGCCTGCATGCATGGCATGTCCAGGGCCCAGCGGGGGCACCGCTCGTGCTCTATTTCGGCGGCAATGCCGAAGAGGTCTCGTGGATGCTCGAGCAGCTGCCGCAGGGCGCCGCCGGTTGGCTGCTCATCGACTATCGCGGTTATGGCTCGAGCGGCGGCGCGCCCTCCGAGCGGTCGTTGAGTGCCGATGCGCTCGCCTGGTACGACCGCTTCGCGCCGGCGAATTCGCAAATTTTTGCATTTGGCCGCAGCCTCGGCAGCGCCGTGGCGGTGCGGCTGGCCTCCGAGCGCCCGCTCGCCGGCCTCATCCTCGTGGCGCCATTCGATAGCCTCGCCGAGGTCGGCAAGCATCACTACCCGTTCCTGCCCGTGGGCCTGCTGCTCAAGCATCGCTTCGATTCGCTGAGCCTCGCGCCGAAGATCGCGGCGCCGCTCCTATGCGTCGTGGCTGCGCACGACGAAGTCATTCCGGTCGCGCACGCCAAGCGTCTTTACGATGCCTGGGCCGGGCCCAAGCGCTGGATCGAATTCGCCGCGGGCCACAACAGCATCGATCACCATCCGGATTACTGGCCGAGCATCCGGGCGTTTCTCGCCGCCCGCTAGAATCGTTCATGACCGAGCTGTTCAACGCCCTCGTGCTCGGCATCGTCGAGGGCCTCACCGAATTCCTGCCGATCTCGAGCACCGGTCACCTGATCCTCGCCGCCGAGCTGCTCGGTGCCACGGACGAGCGCTGGAAGGTGTTCAACATCGTGATCCAGACCGGCGCGATGCTCGCGGTGGTGTGGGAGTACCGTGCGCGCTTCTTCCGCGTCGACGTCGCGCTCTACCGCAATCTGGTCGTTGCCTTCATCCCCGCCGCAGTGCTCGGCCTCGCCTTCTCGAAGTACATCAAGAGCCATCTGTTCCACGCGGTGCCGGTCGCGCTCGCCTTCATCGTCGGCGGCGTCATCATCCTGCTCGTCGAGCGACGCTCATACCGGGCCCGAGTGGAGACCACGCCCGCCATGAGCGTGCGCGATGCGCTCAAGGTCGGTATCGCGCAATGCTTCGCGCTCATTCCCGGGACCTCGCGCTCGGGAGCGACGATCATCGGCGGCATGCTCTTCGGCCTGTCGCGCAAGGCGGCCACCGAATTTTCGTTCTTCCTCGCGGTGCCGACCCTGGTGGCCGCGGGCGGCTACGATCTCTGGAAGAGCCGCGCGCTGCTTTCGGCGAACGACGCCGCCATCTTCGGCGTCGGCATGCTGGTCGCGTTCGTCTCGGCCTTCATCGTGATCCGCTGGCTGATCCGCTACGTGGCGACGCACGACTTCAAGCCGTTCGCCTGGTACCGCATCGTCTTCGGATTGGTGGTGCTGGCGACCTATTACAGCGGCCTGGTCACCTGGTCGCAGTGAATCAGGACTGGGTCCATGGCAAGCCGGCCTTGCGCCAGCCGCCGACGCTGTTCCTGTGCTGCTTGTCGTCCTTGTCGCCCTCGAAGCCCTCGAGCACGTTGTAGGTCTCGCGCCAGCCCGCGCGCATCGCCGCCTCCGCCGCGCCGTGCGAGCGCGCACCCGAGCGGCAGATGAACATCACCGGCTCATCCTTCTTGGTGAGCGCGGCCAGCTCGCCGATGAACTCCGGATTTGGGCGGCTGCCCGGATAGGTCTGCCACTCGATCGCGACCGAGCCGGGGATGCTGCCGACGTAGAGGAGTTCCGGCCTGGTACGCACATCGACCAGCTTCGCGCCCGCCTGCATGAGCCGGTGCGCCTCCGCGGGCAATAGCGCGCCGGCGTAGGGCAGCCCAAGCTTCTTGGCCCGCTCGGCCGCTGTGCGCTTTATGTCGCGCTTGATGTCGTCCATGGGTTGATGCCGATTATAGGGCTGCGGCATGATTGCACCCCTCCAGTGCAAATGATGCTTTCATGCCCGCATCCGGTGCACGCCGGCCCGGTTAGAATCCCGTTCACTACGAGGAGCGTTTGGCATAGAAACTGCTCCTCCGCCGGATCTACACCACTACACCAACTCAGCACCAACTCAGCGAGGAGATGCCGCAATGGCGACGACGACGCCCGATGACGTCCTGAAGCTCATTAAAGACAAGGAGGTCAAGTTCGTCGACCTCCGGTTCACCGATACGCGCGGCAAGGAGCAGCACGTCACCGTGCCGGTGAAGTACTTCGGCAAGGACAAGTTCGAGGCGGGACACGCCTTCGACGGTTCGTCGATCGCCGGCTGGAAGGGCATCCAGGCGTCCGACATGCTGCTGATGCCCGATCCGGTCAGTGCGCGCATGGATCCGTTCACCGACGAGCCGGTGCTCAACATTAGCTGCGACGTCTACGAGCCGATGGACGGCAAGCCCTACGACCGCGACCCGCGCTCGATCGCAAAGCGCGCCGAGACCTATCTGAAATCCACCGGGCTGGGCGACGTCTCGTACTTCGGGCCGGAGCCCGAGTTCTTCATCTTCGACGGCGTCACCTGGGACGTGCAAATGTCGGGCTGCTTCGTGAAGATCAAGTCCGAGGAGGCGCCCTGGTCCTCCGGGATCGACTACGAGTCGGGAAACATGGGTCACCGGGCGCCGGTCAAGGGCGGCTACTTCCCGGTGCCGCCGACCGACACGCTCGGCGACATCCGCAATGCCATGGCGCTTGCGATGGAGCAGCAGGGCGTGGAAGTCGAGGTGCACCATCACGAGGTCGGCGCAATGGGTCAGAACGAGATCGGTACCCGCTTCGCGCCGCTCGTGCAGCGTGCCGATTGGATGCAGATCTACAAGTACACGGTGTGGAACGTCGCGCATTCCTACGGCAAGACCGCGACCTTCATGCCGAAGCCCGTGGTCGGCGACAACGGCTCGGGCATGCACGTGCACCAGTCGGTGTGGAAAGGCGGCAAGAATCTGTTTGCGGGCAACGGCTACGCCGGGCTCTCGGATTTCGCGCTGCACTACATCGGCGGCATCATCAAGCACGCGAAGGCGCTGAATGCGATCACCAACCCGGGCACGAACTCGTACAAGCGCCTGGTGCCGGGCTTCGAGGCGCCGATCAATCTCGCCTATTCCGCACGCAACCGCTCGGCGGCCTGCCGTATCCCGTATGTCTCGAGCCCCAACGCGCGCCGCGTCGAAGTGCGCTTCCCCGATCCGACGACCAACCCGTACCTCGCTTTCGCCGCGATGCTGATGGCGGGCCTCGACGGCGTGCAGAACAAGATCCATCCGGGAGATCCGATCGACAAGGACATGTACCACCTGCCGCCGGAAGAGGCGGCGCGCGTGCCGCATGTGTGCGCTTCGCTGGAGCAGGCGCTCGACTGCCTGCGCGACGACCACGCCTTCCTCACCCGCGGCGGGGTGTTCTCCGACGACTTCCTCGAGTCCTACATCGAGCTCAAGGAACAGGAGCTGACACGCTTCCGCATGACCACGCACCCCGTGGAGTTCGACATGTACTACTCCTCGTAAACGAGGCGCGGTTTCGCGCGTTGAAGAAGGGGCGGCGCATTTTCGTGCGGCGCCCCTTTTTCATTGATTTGCTAGACTTAGTTCATGTTTCGGGCTGCAGTCCTCGTGGTCATGACCGCCCTTGTCGCGGCGCCCGCGCGCGCCCAGCAGGTCACTGAGATCTTCAAGTGCAAGGGCCGCGACGGCCACTGGACCTACACCAACGACCGGCGCGAGGCCGAAAAGCAGAAGTGCGAAGTGGTCACGCGGCAGGTGAACGTGGCACCCGCGAGCAAGGCGCCGCCGCCTTCGCGAAGCGCGCGGCCGGGCGAGTTCCCCAGGGAAACCGCGGCCGAGCGCGCAAGCGCGCGCGAACGCCAGCGCGAGATCCTGGAAAAGGAGCTGGTCACCGAGCAGGCCGCGCTCGTCAAGGCGCGCCAGGACCTCGCGGCACAGGAGGCCGTGCGCACCGGCGAGGAACGCAACTACGCGCGCGTGCAGGAGCGCCTGCAGCCGTACAAAGACAGCATAGAAACGCACGAAAAAAACATCGAAGCGCTCAGGCGTGAGCTGAACAACCTGTACCGCTAGTGGCATCCCAAGGGCTGCACTTCGCCGGCCTGGAACTGCTCGCTACGGCGGTGGTGGCGCTCGATGACCATTTCGTCGTGCGCTATGCCAATCCCGCCGCCGAAAACCTGCTCGCCACCGGCGCGAAGAGCCTGAACGGCCAGCCGTTCCTCCAGCTCTTCGCGGAACGCGAGGCGCTCGCGCGGGCGCTGGGCGATGCGCTCTCCACGCATTGGGATTATTCGGCGCAGAACGTGACGTACAGCCGCGCCGGGCGCGAGCCGCTGCCGCTAGCCTGCACCATGACGCGCATCGACGCCGCGTTCGGACATTCGCGCCTCGCGCTGCTTGTGGAGCTGCGGGCGATCGAGGAGCAGCTGCGCTACGCGCGCGAAGAGCGCCTGGTGTTCGAACAGCAGGCGAACCGCGAGCTGATCCGCAACCTCGCCCACGAGATCAAGAACCCCTTGGGCGGCCTGCGCGGCTCGGCGCAGCTCCTCGAGCGCGAGCTCGATAAGCCGGAGCTGCGCGAATACACGCAGGTGATCATCAAGGAGGCCGACCGCCTGCAGCGGCTGATGGACCGCATGCTGACGCCGCATCGCACGCCGCGCGTCGAGCCGGTCGGCATCCACGAAGTGCTCGAGCGCGTGAGGAGCCTCGTCAGGGCAGAATTCGGCGTCGAGATCGAGCGCGATTACGACCCGAGCATTCCGGAGATCGTGGGCGACCGCGAGCAGCTGATCCAGGCGGTGCTCAATATCGCGCGCAATGCCGCGCAGGCGGGAGCCAAACGCATCAGCTTCCGCACGCGCGCCGTGCGCCAGATCACCATCCTCCGGCAGCGCCACAAGCTGGCATTAGAATTGCAAGTAATCGACGACGGGCCCGGCGTGCCGGAGGAGATCCAGGATCGGATCTTCAATCCGCTCGTATCCGGGAGGGAAGGCGGCACCGGCTTGGGACTCTCGCTCGCGCAGACGTTCGTCCAGTATCACCAGGGCGTCGTCGAGTTCGAATCCCGCCCCGGCCGCACCATATTCAGGATCCTGCTGCCGCTGACATGAAACCGGTCTGGATCGTCGACGACGACCGCTCCATCCGCTGGGTGATCGAGAAGGCGTTGAGCCGCGAAGGCATCGCCTTCAACTCGTTTTCTTCCGCCCAGGACGCGCTCGACGCGCTCTCGGCGAGCGCGCCGGAGGTCCTGGTGTCCGATATCCGGATGCCGGGCCTCTCGGGGCTCGAGCTCCTGAACGCGGTGAAGAGCCGCCATCCGGCGGTGCCGGTCATCGTGATGACCGCGTATTCCGACCTCGACTCGGCCGTGGCCGCGTTCCAGGGCGGCGCCTACGAGTACCTGCCCAAGCCCTTCGACATCGACCAGGCGGTCGAGCTCATCCGGCGCGCGCTCGACGAGAGCCGCCGCGAATCGGAGGCAGCCGAGACGCCGGCCGACACGCCCGAGATCCTCGGCCAGGCGCCGGCGATGCAGGAGGTGTTCCGCGCCATCGGCCGCCTGTCGCAGTCGAGCGCCACGGTGCTGATTACGGGCGAGTCAGGCACCGGCAAGGAGCTTGTGGCGCGCGCCCTGCACCGTCATAGCGCACGCGCCTCCAAGCCCTTCGTCGCCATCAACACTGCGGCGATGCCGAAGGACCTGCTCGAGTCCGAGCTTTTCGGCCACGAACGCGGCTCGTTCACCGGCGCGCAGCAGCAGCGCCGCGGCCGCTTCGAGCAGGCCGAAGGCGGGACCCTGTTCCTCGACGAGATCGGCGACATGCCGGCCGAGCTGCAGACGCGCTTACTGCGCGTGCTGTCCGACGGTACGTTCTATCGCGTCGGCGGCCATCAACAGCTTAAGGCGAACGTGCGCGTCATCGCGGCCACGCACCAGAACCTCGAGCAGCGCGTGCGCGAGGGATCATTCCGCGAGGACTTGTATCACCGCCTGAACGTGATCCGCGTGCGCCTGCCCAATCTGCGCGAGCGGGCAGAAGATATCCCGCTGCTCGCGCGCCACTTTCTCAACGTGAGCGCCAAGCAGCTCGGCGTCGAGCCCAAGCGCCTGTCGGAGGACGCGCTCGCGCACCTCTCGCGCCTCGCGTTCCCCGGAAACATCCGCCAGCTCGAGAACCTCTGCCACTGGCTCACAGTGATGGCGGCCGGACAGGTGATCGATGTCGGCGACCTGCCGGCCGAGTTCAGGGAACAGAGCGCAGCGGCTACCTCCGACTGGCTTTCGGCGCTCGAGTACGAAGCCGAGCGGCGCCTCGCCCGCGGCGATACCGGCATCCTCGATTCGCTCGGCCGCCAGTTCGAGCGCGCGCTCATCAGCAAGGCGCTTGCTCGCACCGGCGGACGGCGCATCGAGGCGGCGAACCTCCTCGGCATGGGCCGCAACACCATCACGCGCAAGATCCAGGAGCTCGGCATCGAGGACGATGCCGAGCGCGAGAAATCGGGGTCAGAGCCCGATTGAGTTTTTAGGCGCTGCGCTTCGCGCGCTGCTCCGTCTTCAGCCCCGCATCTGCCGTAGCGCGCCGGTTCGCTTCCAGCTTGGCATCTACGAGGCGCACCACCTCGTCCAGCACCTCGGAGCGCATGCCTTTTTGTGCGGCAATCGTCTGCACCAGCCGGTCGACGCGCTCGATGTTGGGGGCGCCGGCGTGCAGCGCTCGCGCCGCGGAGGAGGGGCTTTGCAGCCCTTGCGCTGCTGCGGCGTATTTCTCGAAGGGCACCAGGTCCTTCTCATTCGCGCCGAGCGACACGCAGAGCTTCACCACCCAGTCGTACATCGCGCGCGAAGCTTGGAGGTCGCTGTGCACCGCCTCCTTGATCGAGCGGATGCCGTCCTTCGTCACGCAGCGATAGTTGCCGGCGATCAGCATCGCCCATTTCGCGAGCGGCACGAACACCGATTCGTGCACCTTGAGCTTGACCGGCAGTTCCAGGCCCTCGTAGCGCGCCGCCTCGATGTCCTTTTCGAGCCGTCGCAGGATCGCCGTGTGCGCATCCGATGGAAAGCGCGCCGACTTGAAGTTGGTCGGCAGGCGCACCTGCAGCACATTCACTTTTTCTTCCGGCGGCCGGAACGCCTGCGGATCGGGACTGCAGAGCGTCATGAACTTCGGATCGAAGCTCGCCCACACCGTCGGATCCGTATAGCAGCCGCGGCAGGCCTCGGCGTTGACGCCGGGGACGCGCTCCAGATAAGGCAGCGGCGGCATATTCATGATCGACATGCAGGGCAGCTTCGCTTTCGCGACCGCGTCGAGCAGCTCGCGCACGCCCGGCGAGCGGTATTGCGGCTCCTGCATGGCGAGCACGGCAAGGTCGAAGCCCGCGAGTTTTATCGCGGTAGGCACGTCCGCCGAGAGCTTGCCGGGGAGCTTCCGCGAATCGACCTCGACGAGGCCTTCGCGCCCCTTCACGGGAAGGCGGACGCGCGTGCCTTCCTTGTTGATGAGTTCCGCCTCGGCGGGGACGCATACGAGCTTCACGGTATGGCCGGCGAGCAACAGCTTGGTCGCCAGCAGCGAACCGTAAGAAGCCCCAAAGATCAGGATGTTGTAGGCCATTGGTCTTTCCACGATGTGAAATGCCGCGCTGCTTGATGGGAAACCACAGGTTACTCCGAACGAACCACGATTTCATGTTGCAGTGCCGCATTCAGTGTCATACGATGCTCCGATGCCGATCTCCGCCGCTAAACCCCAGGACATCACCGTCACTGGCCGTGTTACGGCCCCGTTCGCGGAGATCTTGACCGCCGAAGCACTCGATTTCATCGCCAAGCTGCACCGCCAGTTCGAGCCCCGTCGCCAGGAACTCCTCGCACGCCGTGCAGCACGCCAGCGCGAATTCGACAACGGCAGGCTGCCCGACTTCCTGCCAGAGACGCGCCAGGTACGCGAAAACGACTGGAAGATCGCGGCGCAGCCGAAGGACATGCTCGATCGCCGCGTCGAGCTCACCGGCCCGACCGATCGCAAGATGGTGATCAACGCGCTCAACTCGGGCGCCTCGACCTTCATGGCCGACTTCGAGGACGCCAACTGCCCGACCTGGCACAACATGCTCGACGGGCAGATCAACCTGCGCGATGCCGTGCGCCGCTCGATCAGCTTCGAGCAGGGCGGCAAGCACTATCAGCTCAAAGACAAGACCGCGGTGATCATCCCGCGCCCGCGCGGCTGGCATCTCGACGAGAAGCACGTCATCGTCGACGGCAAGCCGGTGTCCGGCAGTATCTTCGACTTCGCGCTGTTTTTTTTCCACAACGCGAAAGAGCTGCTCGCGCGCGGCTCAGGCCCCTACTTCTATCTGCCGAAGATGGAGTCGCATCTCGAGGCGCGGCTGTGGAACGACATCTTCATCGCCGCTCAAGCCGAGCTCGGTGTACCTAGAGGCAGCATCCGCGCGACCGCGCTGATCGAGACGGTGGTGGCAGCGTTCGAGATGGACGAGATCCTCTACGAGCTGCGCGAGCACTCGGCGGGACTCAACATCGGGCGCTGGGACTACATCTTTTCGTGCCTCAAGAAGTTCCGCGCCAAGCCGGATTTCTGCCTCGCCGACCGCAGCCAGGTGACGATGCTCGCGCCATTCATGCGCGCCTACGCGCTGCTGCTGGTCAAGACCTGCCACCGGCGCGGCGCGCCGGCGATGGGCGGCATGGCGGCGCAGATCCCGATCAAGAACGATCCCGCGGCCAACGAAGCCGCGCTCGAGAAAGTGCGCCAGGACAAGCTGCGCGAAGTCACCGACGGCTGCGACGGCACCTGGGTGGCACACCCGGGCCTCGTGCCGATCGCAAAGACAATCTTCGACCAGCACATGCCGCAGCCGAACCAGTACGACCGGCAGCGGCCCGACGTGAATGTGACGGCGAAGGACCTGCTCAACTTCCAGCCCGAGAAGCCGATCACCGAAGCGGGGCTGCGCAACAACATCTCGGTCGGTATCCAGTACCTGGGCGCCTGGCTCGCCGGCAACGGCTGCGTGCCGGTGTTCAACCTGATGGAAGACGCCGCCACCGCCGAGATCTCGCGCTCGCAGATCTGGCAGTGGATGCGCTCGCCGAAGGGCGTGCTGGAGGATGGCCGCAAGGTGACCGCCGAGCTCTTCAAGCAGCTGCTGGGCGAGGAGCTCGCCAAGGTGAAGGCGGCCTACAGCGAAGGCAAGTACGACGAGGGCGCGAAGCTGTTCGAGAAAATGATCACCGACGACAAGTACGTCGAGTTCCTCACGCTGCCCGCGTACCAGCTGATCGACTAGCCTCGTCGGCGCGCAGCCGCTCGACGATGCGGCGCCCGAGGAATTTCATATCCTGCGTCCCGTGTTTTTCCAGTAGGGGTCGCGCAGCACGCGCTTGGCGATCTTGCCCGGGCCGGTCTTGGGCAGCGGCTCGGCGCGGAACACGACCGACTTCGGCACCTTGTAGTTGGCGATCTTGCCGCGGCAGAAGCCGATCAGCTCCTCCGGCTGCGGCGATACTCCCGTGCGCGGCACCACTACGGCGGTCACCGCCTCGCCCCATTTGTCGTCCGGGATGCCGATGACCGCGACCTCCGCGACGGCCGGATGCAGCGAGAGCAGGCTCTCGACCTCGATCGAGTAAACGTTCTCGCCGCCGCTGATGATCATGTCCTTCTTGCGATCGACCAGCGTGAGGTAGCCCTGCTCGTCGAGCGCGCCCATGTCGCCGGTGTGATACCAGCCGTTCTTCAGCACCGCCGCGCTGGCTTCGGGCTTGCGCCAGTAGCCCGCCATGATCTTCGGCCCGCCGCACACTACCTCGCCCACCGTCCCCGCCGGCACGTCTCGCCCAGCATCGTCGACCACGCGCACGTCGATGAGCGG
>DASXRW010000180.1:0-2339 GCA_036506355.1 Burkholderiales bacterium | reverse complement strand
CTGCGGCGGCGTGCATCCTACGGTGAAGGCGGCAAGAACTGCACTGGCGATCGCTAAGCGAATAAACATGGGTGTTTCTCCTTGGGTCGCCTGAGCATGCGGCGGCGCCACGGCGCGCGTCTGTGCGCTACCGAACTTTAGAAATTGGCCAGGGCATGCGTGCGCGAGCGCACATTCGCGGCGCGAGCGGCCATGGACAATGGCGCGATGGGACGCGCGATCCAGAACGAGCTGCTGGCGGCGATGCCGCGCAAGGCGTATGAGGCGCTCGCGCCCGCCCTCGACCCCGTCACGCTCGTCTTCGGCGAGGTGCTCTACGAGGCGGACGCGCCCGTCACGCATGTCTACTTTCCCTGCGAATCGATGGTGTCGCTCCTCTTGCCGGTCGAGCACCATTTCGACGTCGAGGTGGGGCTGGTCGGCAGCGAAGGCATGCTCGGCGCCTCGCTCGGCCTGGGCATCGCGCATTCGCCGGTCAAGGCGCTGGTGCAGGGCGCGGGCAGCGCGCTGCGCCTGAGCGCGGCAGGCTTTCGGCGCGAGCTCGCGCGCAATCCGGCGCTCGCGCGCGCCGTCAACGCCTACATCCACGCGCTGATGAAGCAGATCACGCAGACCGCGGCGTGCAACCGCTTCCACGTCGTCGAGGCGCGCCTCGCGCGCTGGCTCCTGATGACGCGCGATCGCATGCGGTCCTCCAAGTTCCGCATGACGCACGAATTCCTCTCCCACATGCTCGGCGTGCGCCGGGTCGGGGTCACCGAGGCCGCTTCGTCCCTGCAGCGGAAGAAGCTGATCGAGTACACCCGCGGCAACATCCACATCCTGGACGATCGCGGCCTCGAGGCCGCGTGCTGCGGCTGCTACGGCATCGCCAAGGTCCCGGCGGCCTCGGCGCTCTTGTCGTAACAAAAAAAAGGGCTGTGCTCCAGCGCACAGACCGGGGCGGCGGGACGCCGTAGTTTGCAAGCAACCATGCGCAAAACGGCATTGCTGAAGGCGGGGGCGTTGCAGAACGCCATCCTGACCAGCGCCAATTTCTCGATCATCGCCACCGACGAGAAGGGCATCATCCAGCTCTTCAACGTCGGCGCCGAGCGCATGCTCGGGTACCGGGCCGCCGAGGTCGTCAACCGGATCAGCCCGAGCGATATCCACGATCCGCAGGAAGTGATGGCGCGCGCCGAGGCCTTGAGCCTCGAGCTCAAGACCCCCATCGCGCCGGGCTTCGAGGCGCTCGCTTTCAAGGCCTCGCGCGAGATCGAGGACAGCTACGAATTGACCTATATCCGCAAGGATGGCAGCCGCTTTCCGGCCATCGTCTCGATCACCGCGCTGCGCGGCGACGATGGCGGCATCATCGGCTACCTGCTGATCGGCACCGACAATTCCGCGCGCAAGCGCGTCGAATCGGAGAGGAACGAGGCCATGGCCGCGGCGGAGAAAGCCAGCCGCGCGAAAACGGATTTCATCTCGGGCGTGAGCCACGAATTGCGCACGCCGCTCAATGCCATCCTCGGTTTCGCCCAGCTCATCGAATCGGGCTCGCCGCCGCCGACGCTTCCCCAGAAGCGCAACCTCGACCAGATTCTCAAGGCGGGCTGGTACCTGCTCGAGCTGATCAACGAGATCCTCGACCTCGCGCTGATCGAGTCAGGCAAGGTGACGCTGTCGCCCGAGTCGGTCTCGCTGGTCGAGGTGATGCTCGAGTGCCGGGCCATGATCGAGCCGCAGGCGCAGAAGCGCGGCATCGGCATGACGTTTCCGCGCTTCGAGAGCCCCTATTTCGTCAAAGCCGACCGCACCCGGGTCAAGCAGGTCCTGATCAACCTTCTCTTCAACGCCATCAAGTACAACCGGCCCGGCGGCGCGGTGGCCGTGGAGTTCGCCCTGAAGCCCCCGGGTTCGATCCGCATCTGCGTCCGGGACACCGGCGCGGGACTCGCTCCGGAGCAGCTGGCGCAGCTCTTCCAGCCGTTCAATCGGCTCGGCAGGGAGGCGAGCGCCGAGGAAGGCACGGGCATCGGCCTGATGGTGACCAAGCGGCTGGTCGAGTTGATGGGGGGCGCCATCGGCGCGGAGAGCGTCGTCGGGACCGGAAGCGTGTTCTGGATCGAATTGCCCCTGTCGAGCGCGCCGCTGCTCGCGGTGCGCGAAGCCGAGCATGCGGCGCTCGAGCGACCGCAGGTCCCGGAGGGCACGCCGCTGCGCACCCTGCTCTACGTGGAAGACAACCCGGCCAACCTGGAGCTGGTCGAGCAGCTCATTGCGCGACGCCCCGACTTGCGCCTGCTGGGTGCGGCGGACGGTAATCTCGGCATCGAGTTTGCGCGCGTCTATCA
>DASXRW010000179.1:0-11178 GCA_036506355.1 Burkholderiales bacterium | reverse complement strand
TCTCAATGGGTGCATTCAGCGCCGCCGAGATGGCAAGGCCGAGGAGGCGCCGGCTATCCGCGGGATCGACCACGCCGTCGTCCCAGAGCCGGGCGCTCGAGTAATACGGATGGCCCTGGCGCTCGTACTGGTCGCGGATCGGCTGCTTGAATTTCTCCTCCTCCGCTTTCGACGCGAAATCGCCCCGCACCGTCGCCAGCACACTGGCTGCCTGCTCGCCGCCCATGATCGAGATGCGCGCGTTCGGCCACATCCAGAGCATGCGCGGGCCGTAGGCGCGGCCGCACATGCCGTAGTTGCCGGCGCCGAAGGAGCCGCCGACGATCAGCGTGAACTTCGGCACCCCGGCGGTGGCCACCGCCGTCACCATCTTCGCGCCGTCCTTGGCGATGCCGCCGGCCTCGTATTTCTTGCCGACCATGTAGCCGGTGATGTTCTGCAGGAAAAGGAGCGGAATGCCGCGCTGCGCCGCGAGCTCGATGAAGTGCGTCGCCTTGAGCGATGACTCGGAGAACAGGATGCCGTTGTTCGCGAGGATCGCGACCGGGTAGCCATGCAGGTGCGCGAAGCCGGTCACGAGCGTGGTGCCGTAGTTCTGCTTGAACTCGTCGAGCTCGGAGGCATCGACGATGCGCGCGATCAGCTCGCGCACGTCGTACGGCTTGCGGTGGTCCGCGGGAATGACGCCGTACATCTCCTCCGCGGTATAGAGCGGCTCGCGCGGCTCGCGCACATCGAGCTCGACCTGCTTGCGGTAGTTCAGGTTGGCGACGATGCGCCGCACGAGCGAAAGCGCATGCGCATCGTTGAGGGCGTAATGGTCCGCCACGCCGGAGACGCGCGTGTGGACCTCGGCGCCACCGAGCTCCTCGGGAGTCACCACTTCGCCGGTGGCCGCTTTCACGAGCGGCGGCCCGCCGAGAAAGATGGTCCCCTGGCCCTTGACGATGATCGATTCATCCGACATCGCCGGCACGTAGGCGCCGCCGGCGGTGCACGAGCCCATCACGCACGCGATCTGCGGGATGCCCGCCGCGGACATGTTGGCGATGTTGTAGAAGATGCGGCCGAAGTGCTCGCGGTCGGGAAAGACGTTGTCCTGCTCGGGGAGATAGCCGCCGCCGGAGTCGACGAGGTAGACGCAGGGCAGGCGGTTCTGCGTCGCCACCTCCTGCGCGCGCAGGTGCTTCTTCACCGTCATCGGGTAGTAGGTGCCGCCCTTGATGGTGGCGTCGTTCGCCACGATGACGCACTCGCGGCCCGAGACGCGGCCGATGCCGCAGATGATGGAAGCCGAATGCACGTCGCCGCTGTACATGCCCCAGGCGGCGAGCTGGCCGATCTCGAGGAAAGGCGAGCCGGCGTCGAGCAGCGTGCGCACGCGCTCGCGCGGCAACAGCTTGCCGCGCGCCGCGTGCTTGTCGCGCGCAGCCTGGTCGCCACCAATCGTCACGGTGGCCACTTTTTCCTTGAGGTCGGCGACCAGCGAGCGCATGCGCTCGGCGTTGGCGCGGAACTCCGCCGAGCGCGGATTGATCTGGCTCCGCATCACAGTCATGGTTGGGCGCTCATCCCTGCTCGAGCGTCCGCCCGATCACCATGCGCTGGATGTCGCTCGCTCCTTCGTAGATCTGTGTCACGCGCACGTCGCGCCACAGCCGCTCGACCGGGAAATCGGCGACGTAGCCGTAGCCGCCGTGGATCTGGATCGCATCCGAACAAACCCTCTCCGCCATCTCGGAAGCGAACAGCTTCGCCATCGACGCCTCGCGAATGCAAGGCTGGCCTTCGCTTCGCAGCCGCGCGGCATGCAGATAGAGCTGCCGCGCGG
Source organism: Burkholderiales bacterium (assembly GCA_036506355.1). Taxonomy (GTDB): domain Bacteria; phylum Pseudomonadota; class Gammaproteobacteria; order Burkholderiales; family SG8-39; genus SCGC-AG-212-J23. The sequence continues at coordinate 9,347 of DASXRW010000179.1, read as the reverse complement.
CTTCGATCTGCGTCGCCATGTCGGCGAGCCGGAAATTGATCGCCTGGTGCTCGATCAGCGGCTTGCCCATGCTGCGGCGCTCGCGCGCATACGCGAGCGCGGCCTCGAGCGCAGCGCGTGCTACTCCAGTGGCCTGGGCGGCGACGTTGATGCGCCCGGACTCCAGATTGGCAAGCGCGATGCGGTAACCGACGCCTTCCTGCGCCAGCAGATGATCCGCCGCTACCTTGCAGTGCTCGAGCGCGATCTGCGCCGTGTCGGAAGCGCGCTGGCCGGTCTTGTCCTCGATCCGCGCCACCACGTAGCCCGGCGTCTTGGTCGGCACCAGAAACGCGCTGATGCCCTTCTTGCCGGCGCCCTTGTCGGTGACCGCGAACACCACGGCCACGTCCGCGTTCTTCCCGGAGGTAATGAATTGCTTTACGCCATTGAGCACATAGTGCCCATCCTTGCGCTCGGCGCGCGTCGTGATGGCGGAGGCGTCCGAGCCGACCTGCGGCTCGGTGAGCGCAAAGGCGCCGAGCATCTCGCCGTTCGCCAATGGGCGCAGGAACTGCCGCTTCTGCGCATCGCTGCCGTAGCCGTTGACGATGCCCGCGACCAGGTTATTGACCATGACGACGGTAGCCGTGGCGCAATCGCCGGCGGAAATTTCCTCGCAGGCGATCGCCATCGCGCTGTAGTCGAGGCCGGCGCCGCCCCACTGCTCCGGGATGGCGATGCCGTAGAGGCCCATCGCCGCCAGGCCTTTCAACGCTTCGCGGGGAAATTCCTTGTCGCGATCCCAGCGCGCCGCATTGGGCGTCAACTGCTCGCGCGCATAGCGCCGCACTGCCTCACGGATTTCTTCGTGTTCCATCAGCCCGGCCGGACGTAGGTCAGCGTGTGGTGCGTGAAGAGGCCGCCCTTCTTGCCATGGCACTCGGCGACGCCATAGATGCGGCGGCGGCCGAACTTCAGGATGCGCGCGGTGCAGTAGACGTGCTCGCTTTTGGCGGGGGCGAGGAAGGCGGTGTTCAGCTCCGATGTGAGCGCGTCGCCCTCGATGCCGAGCTTGGCCTTGATCGCGAGCCACATCGCGCAGTCGGCGGCTGCCATCAGCGCCGGGCCGTTGATGATGCCGCCGGGACGCTCGAGGTTGCGATGGTGCGGCAGCTCGAGCGTGCATTCGCCCTGCTTGATCTTCACCACGCGGAAGCCATATGGCCGCAGGAAGCGCGATTTGTCGAGCAGCGCTTGGAGCTGCCGCTTCATCAGGCGAGTTCGATCGCCATGGCGGTGGCTTCACCGCCGCCGATGCACAGGCTCGCGACGCCGCGCTTGAGGCCGTACTTGCGCAGCGCGCCGATCAGCGTGACGAGGATGCGGGCGCCCGAGGCGCCGATCGGATGGCCGAGCGCGCAGGCGCCGCCGTGCACGTTCACCTTTTCATGCGGCAGGCCGTGCTCCTTCATCGCCGCCATGGTGACGACGGCAAAGGCCTCGTTGATCTCGAAGAGATCGACGTCCTTCGCACTCCAGCCGGTGCGCGCGAAGAGCTTGGCGATCGCGCCCACCGGCGCGGTCGTGAACCAGCCGGGCTCCTGCGCGTGCGTAGACTGCCCAACCACCACTGCGAGCGGTGTAAGGCCGCGGCGCTCAGCGGTGGAGCGACGCATCATGACGAGGGCGGCGGCGCCGTCGGAGATCGAGCTCGAGTTCGCCGCGGTGACGGTGCCGTCCTTGCGGAAGGCGGGCTTGAGCGTCGGGATCTTCTCGAGGTTGGCCTTGAAGGGCTGCTCGTCGGTCTCGATGAACTTCTCTTCCTTGCCGGCCTTGATGGCGATCGGCGTAGTCTCCCAGGCGAACCAGCCTTCCTTGTTCGCCTTCTGCGCGCGCTGCAGCGATGTGATGGCGAAATGGTCCTGCGCGTCGCGTGCGAAGGCGTACTTCTGCGCGCAGTCCTCGGCGAAGCTGCCCATCAGACGGCCCTTGTCGTACGCGTCCTCGAGACCGTCGTAGAACATGTGATCGATCACCTGGCCATGGCCCATGCGCAAGCCGGCGCGCGCCTTCGGCAGCAGGTAGGGCGCATTGGTCATCGATTCCATGCCGCCGGCGACGATGACATCGGCGTTGCCGGTGGCGAGGATGTCATGCGCGAGCATCGCCGCCTTCATCCCCGAGCCGCACATCTTGTTCACGGTGGTGCAGCCGGTGGCGAGCGGCAACCCGGCGCCCAGCGAGGCCTGGCGCGCCGGCGCCTGGCCTTGGCCCGCCGGGAGCACGCAGCCCATGATGACTTCCTGTACTTCGTCGGCGCCGATCTTGGCGCGCTCGACTGCGGCGCGGATGGCCGCAGCGCCAAGCTCCGGCGCGGTGAAGGTCTTTAGCTCGCCCTGGAACGCACCCATCGGCGTGCGCGCGGCGGAGACGATGACGATCGGATCGGATTGCATGAGGAGTCCTTTATGCGGTTTCGGTGAAGAGCTCGCGGCCGATGAGCCAGCGGCGGATTTCGGAAGTGCCGGCGCCGATCTCGTAGAGCTTGGCGTCGCGCCACAGCCGCCCGGTCGGCGTCTCGTTGATGTAGCCCATGCCGCCGAGCGCCTGGATCGCCTGGCCTGCCATCCATGTGGCTTTTTCCGCCGCATACAAAATGGCCCCGGCGGCATCCTTCCGCGTGGTCTCGCCGCGGTCGAGCGCTTGCCCGACGGCGTACACGTAGGCGCGGCAGGCGGAGAAGGTGGTGTACATGTCGGCGAGCTTGCCCTGCATCAGCTGGAATTCGCCGATCGGCTGGCCGAACTGCTTGCGCTCGTGCACGTAGGGCACGACCACGTCGAGGCAGGCGGCCATGATGCCGAGCGGCCCGCCGGCGAGCACCGCGCGCTCGTAATCGAGCCCGGACATCAGCACCGTCACGCCTTTGTCGGGCTTGCCGAGCACGTTCTCGGCGGGGACGTCGCAGTCGCGGAACACGAGCTCGCAGGTGTTCGAGCCGCGCATGCCGAGCTTGTCGAGCTTCTGCGCGGTGCTGAACCCCTTCATCCCTTTCTCGATCAGAAAGGCGGTGATGCCCTGATCGCTCGTCTTGCCGTAAACGACCAGTACGGACGCGTCCGGCCCGTTGGTGATCCACATTTTGTTGCCATTCAGAACATAGCGATCGCCGCGCCGCTCCGCGCGCAGGCGCATGCCGACGACGTCGGAGCCGGCGCCGGGCTCGGACATCGCGAGCGCGCCGACATGCTCGCCGGAGACGAGCTTCGGCAGGTATTTGCGCTTCTGCGCATCGCTGCCATTGCGCCGGATCTGGTTAACGCAAAGGTTGGAGTGCGCGCCATAGGAGAGGCCGATCGAGGCCGAGGCGCGCGAGATCTCCTCCATCGCAATGATGTGCGCCAGGTAGCCGATCGCGCTGCCGCCGTATTCCTCCTCGACGGTGATGCCGAGCAGGCCGAGCGAGCCGAGCTTGCCCCACAGGTCGGACGGGAATTCATTGGCGCGATCGATCTGCGCCGCGCGCGGCGCGATCTCCTTCGCCGCGAAATCGCGCACCGTGTCGCGCAGCATGCTGACGGTCTCGCCATGGTCGAAGCCGAGGAAGCTCATTCGGGGTGATCGGGCCTGCCGGCCAGCATCATCAGGGTCTGCTGCATGGTGGCGACGTGCGTGCGGTCCTCAGCGTACACCTCGGCGCGCGCCACGGTCAGCGTGCGGCCGGCTTTCACCACCTCGCCGCGCGCGACGAGCGAACCGGTCGCCGGCGCGAGGATGTTCATCTTGTATTCGACGGTGACCAGCGAGCAGTCGGCCGGCATCAGCGAGTACGCGGCATAGCCGCAGGCGGTATCCGCGATCATGCCGATGATGCCGCCGTGCACGTAGCCCTTCTGCTGCGTCAGATCTTCGCGGAACGGCAGGCTGATCTCCACCGCGCCGGGAGCCACGGCGCCGAGGCTCGCGCCGATCAGCGCCATCGCTTTCTGGCGGCCGAAGCTTGCCCGGATGCGTGCGGCGAAGTCCGGGTCGGCGGGCGCGTTCATCTGAGCCTCGGGAGACTACTTGACGTTTACGTAAACGTCAACTCGCCTAGCGGCGCTTCTTGAGCTGCTGGTGCACGCGCTTCTCGAAGGTCTGGATCTCGGAGAGCTGCGCCTCGATGTCGGCGCGCTGCTGCAGCAGGCTCTTGCGGTGGGCAGCGAGCACCTCGCGGAAGCGCTCGAGCTGCGCGCGCTCGTCGCGCCCGGGTTCGTACATGTCGATCAGCTCGCGGATCTCTGCGAGCGTCAACCCGAGGCGCTTGCCGCGCAGGGTGAGCTTGAGCCGTGTGCGGTCGCGTGGCGTGTAGATGCGGCGCTGGCCGTCGCGCCGCGGCGCGAGCAGTCCCTGGTCCTCGTAGAAGCGGATCGCGCGCGGCGTGACCTCGAACTCGCGCGAGAGCTCGCTGATCGAAAACTCGGCGCGTTCCGTTTCCATGATAGGGTGCGCGCTCATTTTAGCGCCGCTCATTTCCCCCTTGGGTTCGCTTCAATATCCTTGGCCGCAAACACCGGATCCCGGAACGACGATCGAGGTCGCGCCCGGCATCCACTGGCTCAGCATGCCGCTGCCGTTCGCGCTCGACCATATCAATCTATGGCTGGTGCAGGACGATGGCGGTTGGACCATCGTCGACACCGGCATCGGCAACGCCGGGACGCGCGCGCTCTGGGACAAGCTGCTCGAGCGCTTCTCGCCGATCAAGCGTGTGCTGCTCACCCACTATCATCCCGACCACGCCGGCAACGCGGACTGGCTGTGCCGGCGCTTCGGCGTCGAGCTCTGGACGACGCAAGGGGAATACCTGACGGCGCACGCGGTGCGCGCGAGCGCCGCTGGGTATACGACGGAGGCGGTGCTCGCGGTGTTTCGGCGCAACGGGCTCGACGCCGAGCGGTCGAAGGCGATGTCCAGCGGCCGCAACCGCTACGCCGAGCTGGTGCCGGACTTCCCGCACTCCTATCGCCGCATCATCGACGGGGACCATGTCCAGGCGGGAAAAAACCGGTGGCGCGCGATCGTCGGCCACGGGCATGCGCCCGAGCATCTGTCGCTCTATTGCGAGGCGTTGAACGTGGTCATCGCCGGCGACATGCTGCTCTCGACGATCTCGACCAACGTGAGCGTGTGGTCGATCGATCCGGAGGGCGATCCGCTGCGCCTGTTCCTCGATTCGATCGCGCGTTATCGCGAGCTCCCGGCAGATGTGCTGGTGCTGCCATCGCACGGCAAGCCCTTCCGCGGTGCGCACGAGCGCGTGGCGCAGCTCGAGGCGCACCACAAGGCACGATTTGCGGAGCTGAAGCAGGAGCTGGACAAAGGCGAGCGCAGCGCGGGTGAGCTGATGCCGGTGCTGTTTCGCCGGCCGCTCGATGCGCACCAGACTTTCTTCGCCATGGGCGAGGCGATAGCCCACCTGCACTATCTTTACTACGCCGGCGAGGCAAAGCGCGCCGCGGGCCCTGATGGCATCATGCGGTATGCAGCCCGCTAACCAGAACGAAACGCAGGAGCTCGCCAAAGTCTGCCAGGAAGTCGCCGAGCGCTCGTCCAAGATCCTGGGAGAGTTCGCACAGAAGCAGACGCAGTCCATGTCGGCCGCGGTGCGCGACGAGATGGGCATCGCCAAGGCATTCATGGATCTCTACTCGCGCATGGCGGCGGATCCGGCGCTCCTTGCCAGCATGTCGATGAACCTGTGGATGGACCAGATGCGGCTCTGGCAGTCGAGCTGGATGAAGCTCTTCGGCATGCAGTCGCAGCCGATCGCCGAGCCCGCCAAGGGCGACTGGCGCTTCAAGGACGACGACTGGTCGAAGAACTTCCTCTTCGACTACATCAAGCAGTCCTACCTCATCGCCTCGCGCCACATCCAGCAGGCGGTCGCCAACGTCGAGGGGCTGCCGCCCGAGTCGGAAAAGAAAGTCGCGTTCTTCACGCGCCAGTATGTGGACGCATTGGCGCCGTCCAACTTCCTGATGACGAATCCCCAGGTGCTGCGCGAGACGCTCTCGAGCGGCGGACAGAACCTCGTCCGCGGGCTGAATAACCTGCTCGCTGACATCGAGAAGGGCGGCGGGCAGCTGCGCATCTCGATGACCGACGAGACCGCCTTCCAGCTCGGGCGCAACGTCGCCACGAGTCCCGGCAAGGTGGTCTACCAGACCGAGCTCATGCAGCTGATCCAGTACCAGCCTTCGACGAGTCAGGTCTACCGCCGGCCGCTGGTGATCATCCCGCCGTGGATCAACAAGTACTACATCCTCGATCTGCGGGAGAAGAATTCCTTCATCCGCTGGGCGGTGGAGCGCGGCCACACGGTGTTTGTGCTCTCCTGGGTCAACCCGGACGCGAAGCTGGCGCAGAAAGGATTCGACGATTACATGGTCGAGGGTCCGCTCGCCGCACTGGATGCGGTGGCGCGCGCGACCGGCCAGCGCGAGCTCAACGTGATTGGCTATTGCCTGGGCGGCACGCTGCTCGGCGCGACCCTGGGTTATCTAGCGGCCAAAGGCGATGACCGCGTAAAGAGCGCGACCTATTTCGTGAGCCTGCTCGACTTCTCGCAGCCGGGGGAGCTGGGCGTGTTCATCGACGAACAGCAGGTCGCCAATCTCGAGAAGAAGATGAACGAGCGCGGCTATCTCGAGGGCTCGGAGATGGCAAGCACCTTCAATCTGCTGCGTGCGAACGATCTCGTCTGGTCGTTCGTCGTCAACAACTACCTGATGGGCAAGGACCCGTTCCCCTTCGACCTCTTGTACTGGAACGCGGATTCGACCCGCATGCCGGCGCGCATGCACAGCTTCTATCTGCGCAGCATGTATCTCAAGAACCTGATGGGCGTGCCCGGCGGTATCAACCTGAAGGGCGTGCCGATCGACCTTTCGAAGGTCGCGATGCCCAGCTACTTCATATCGACGGTGGAAGACCACATCGCGCCGTGGAAGACGACCTACAAAGGCGCGCGGTACCTCGGCGGCTCGGTGCGTTTCGTACTCGGCGGGTCGGGCCACATCGCCGGCATCGTCAACCCACCGGCGGCGAAGAAGTACCACTACTGGGCCAACGACGCGCTGCCGGCGAGCGCAGAGGAATGGTTCGCCGGCGCGAAACAGCAGCCAGGCTCCTGGTGGGACGACTGGCAGCGCTGGATCGACGCGCTCAATGGCGGCGAGAAGGTGCCGGCACGCATCCCGGCCAACGCGCTCGAGGACGCGCCGGGCAGCTACGCGATGATGAGGCTACAGAAGTAGGTCAGTTTCTGGGCTTGCGCGGCGCGCGGGAAGCCAGGCGATCGAACAGCCCGCCCGGCATCGCGCGCAGCACGATCGAAACTAACGCCATCTGCCACGGAATCACCGCCAGCCGCCGCCGTGCCGCGATCGCGCGCGCGATGCGCGGTGCGGCTTCATCGGCGGAAAGCAGAAAAGGCATGCGGAAGCTGTTGACCCGGGTGAGCGGCGTGTCGACGTATCCAGGGCAGATGCAGACCACCGAGACGCCGGACCCGTAAAGCTCGGTGCGCAGGCTTTCGGTCCAGATGCGCGCCGCGGCTTTCGAGGCGCTGTAGGCGCCATTGCCGGCGAGCCCGCGAAATCCCGCGACGCTTGCAATGCACGCCAGCGTGCCGCGGCCGGCGCGGCGCATCGCTGGCGCGAACACGGCGAGCGAGGCGGCCATGCCGACGACGTTCACTTCGAGCACGCGGCGCAGTTTGGCGACGTCCTCGATGGATTCGCTCGCGGTGCCGGCCGACATGCCGGCGTTCGCGATGACGAGCTCCGGTGCGCCGAAGCGCCTGGTGAAATCCTCGGCCGCGGCGACCAGAGCGGCATCGTCGCGCACGTCGAGCTGGTAAGGAACGACGGTGCCCGGTAGAGACGCCACAGGTGGCCGGCGGGCGATCAAGCCGAGAACGCAATCGGCTGAAGCGTAGTACCGCGCGAGCGCCTCGCCGATACCGGAGGAGGCGCCGGTGATGACGACGCGCTTCGGTCTTATTTGCCTTTCCTGACCATATCGACCAGGGAGGACACGGTCTGAAGCATGCCCTCGCGAGTGCCGCCCTGCTCGACGCTGATCGTGTAGCGCCCTTGCACCGCCATCGCCGGCGTGCCGTCGATGCCGTAGCCGGTGGTGAGCTGCACGGCGCGGCGCGTCTTGCTCTGCACGCCGAACGATTTCAGCGTTTCGTTGAATTTCTTGGGGTCGACGCCGTTCTTCTGCAGCCACTGCGAAAGCGCTTCGGCGTTGTCGCTGCGCAGGCCGTCGCGGTGGATCGCGTCGAAGAACGGGCGGTGGAGCTTCTCCAGCAGCCCGAGCGCCTCGAAGGTGTAGAAGATGGCGGCGTCATGCCCCCAGCGCGCATTGAACACCGCCGGCACGCGGCGGAATTGCACGTCGGGCGGCAGCTTCTTGGACCAGTTCTCAATCAACGGCTCGAGGTTGTAGCAGTGCGGGCAGCCGTACCAGAAGAACTCGACCACTTCGATCTTGTTGCCTTCCTGCGCCACGGGTTGGGGCGGCCTGAGCTCGGTGTACCTGGGAGCCCCCTGCGCGGCCGCGATCAGCGGCGCCGCGACGAGCAGCGCGAAAAGCGAGACGATCTTCTTCATGCCTATTGCTGCTCCTTTATCTTCACCAGGCTCGCGTCGATGCCGTTCTGCGCCAGTGCCTGGCGCACGCGGTTGATCTCCTCGACCTTGGTATAGGGGCCGAGGCGCACGCGGTACCAGGTGCCCTTGTCGGGCAGGTTTGCGGGTTCCACGCTCGACTCGAAGCCGAGGATCGCGAGCCGCGCCTTCTGGTTGTCGGCATCGGCGGGGTTCTGGAACGAGCCCGCCTGGATGAAATAAACGTCCTTCGGGCTTTCCTGTTGACCGCGCGCGGGCCGCGAGCGTTCACGCAGCTCCTTTTCGCTGACCGGCTCCTCCTGCCCGGGCAGGATCTTGTAGAAGTCGAACTTCGGCTTCTCGCCCGCCGGCGGCGGCGCGCTGGAGCCTTGCGGCAGTCCGGCGATCGCCGGCGCCTTGCCCGCCGCCTGGTCCTTGTCTGCCTTCGTCGGCTTGGCGGTAAGGAACGGCATCGGCGTCTTGTTCAGGTAGAACGCGACGCCCAGCGCGACCGCGAGCCCGATCAGCACGCCGACGGAGATGCCGAGCAGGAAGCCGCCTGCCGCGCGGCGGCGTGTCCTGGAAGCGGTGGTCGCCTGGGGCATTTACATCTTCTCCGGGGCGCTGACGCCAATCAGCGACAGCCCGTTGGCCAGCGTTTGGCGGACTGCGGCGCAGAGCGCGAGTCGCGCGCCGCGCAGCTCCTCG
>DASXRW010000178.1:0-7017 GCA_036506355.1 Burkholderiales bacterium | reverse complement strand
CAGGCGCAGGAGCGTTACCAGGAGCGCAGCGCTCAGCTGCAAGCCGAGCAGAGCGAACTCGCCGCCGAAGCCGAACGGGGCCGGGAGGCGCTAGCCGCGTGCGAAAGCGCAGCGGCGAGCATCGCGGCCGAGATCGGCGCGGCCCGGGAAGGACTGGACGGGCGCCGCACGGAGCACCTAAGCGCGGAGACCGCGCTCGCCGAGCAGCGGCGCGCCGTGCAGCAGGCCGAGCGCGAGGCGCAGGACGCGCTGTTCGGCGAGCGCGAGTGCGGCTCGAAGATCGCCGAGATCGACCACTCGGTGCGCGTCATCGACCAGCAGATCGAGCGCGGCGACCTCGAAGTCCTCAAGCTGACGCAGGAGCTCGCCGCCGATCCGATTCCGGCGGTACGCGTTGCCCTGGACGCGGCGGTGGAAGCGCGCATCGCGTGCGAGAAAGCGCTGGCGGATGCACGCAATACGGTGGAAGTGGCGGCCGCGGCGTTGCGCGAGATCGAGCAAGCGCGGCTACAGATCGAGGCCAGGCTCGCGCCCCTGCGCGAACGACTGGGCGAGCTGCGGCTAAAGGAGCAGGCGGCGAGCCTCAACTACGAGCAGTACGCCACGCAGCTGCGCGAGGCGGGCGCGGACGAGGCGCTGCTGACGGCCGAGGCGGAGCGCGCGCCGCGCCCCTCGACGCTGCAGGGCGAGATCACCCGCATCACCCAGTCGCTCGGGGAACTCGGCGCGGTGAACCTCGCGGCGGTGGAAGAGCTGCGCACGAGCCGCGAGCGCAAAGAGTTCCTCGACTCGCAGGCCACCGATCTCGACGAGGCGGTAAAGACCCTGGAGGACGCGATCCGCCGGATCGACCGCGAGACGCGCGAGCTGCTGCGCGAGACCTTCGACAGCGTGAACCGCCACTTCGGCTCGCTCTTCCCGACGCTTTTCGGCGGCGGCGAGGCGAAGCTCATCATGACCGGCGAGGAGATCCTGGATGCCGGCGTGCAGGTCATGGCGCAGCCGCCGGGCAAGCGCAATACCAGCATCCATTTGCTCTCGGGCGGCGAGAAGGCACTCACCGCCATCGCGCTGGTCTTCTCGCTTTTCCAACTGAATCCCGCACCCTTCTGTCTGCTGGACGAGGTCGATGCGCCGCTCGACGACTCGAACACGGTCCGGTTCTGCGAGCTGGTGCGCCGCATGTCGGCGCAGACCCAGTTCCTGTTCATCAGCCACAACAAGATCACGATGGAGCTCGCCGAGCAGCTGATCGGCGTCACCATGCCGGAATCCGGCGTCTCGCGCGTGGTAGCGGTCGACATCGACGAAGCGCTGCGCATCCGGGAGGAGCTCGCCGCCTGAGTTCATGACCGACCTTCAGATCGGTCTCGCCGTCATCGGCGCGCTCGCCGTGGCCGCCGTGCTGCTCTACAACCGCTGGCAGGAGCGCGGCGTGCGCCGCGAGGCCGAGCGCGCTTTCGGCTCGGGCCACGGCGATGCCCTGATGGACACCCGGCGCGAGCCCACGCTCGAGCCGCGCCGCCCGCCGGTGCAGCCCGGCGCGACGCCGGCGGACGGCATCGACTATGTGATCGACCTGACGCTGCGCGAATCGACGCCGGCGGCGGTGGTGCGCGAGGCCTGGACGCCGATCGAGCAGCGCTTCGCGCGCCGCGTGCTTCTCGCCGTTGATCACCTGCAGGTAAAGGCCGGGCTGCAGCTCGTCAGCCGCGCCGGGGTTGTGAGCGACGCCGAAGTGCTCGAATTCCGCGCGCTGGTCGAAACCATGGCCGCGCGGCTCGGCGCCGCGGTACACGCGCCCGAGATGCGCCCGGCGCTCGAGGCGGCGCGCGAGCTCGACCGCGTCTGCGCGGACGTCGATATCCAGGTTGCGCTGCACGTCGTGGGCATCGGTTTCACGCCGGCCGAGTTCTCGGGGCAGGCCTTTCAGGCCGCGCCGCGCGAAGACGGTGTCACGCTCACGCTGGACGTGGCGCGCACGCTCGAGCCCGCGCGCGGCTACGAAGCCATGGCGCGCGCCGGCCGCCAGCTCGCGCAGGCGCGCGGCGGCCGCCTGGTGGACGACACCGGAAGGGAGCTCGATGAGCGCGCGCTCGCGGCGATCGGCACGCAGCTCGATGCGGTGCGAGCGCGCCTCGCCGGCTGCGGCATCGAGCCCGGCAGTCCGCTCGCGCTGCGCGTCTTCTCATGACTAGCCCGCGCGAGCGGGTCGCGGCCCTGCGGGCCGAGATCGAGCGTCACAACCGCCTGTACTACGTCGAGGATGCGCCGGAGCTGACCGACGCTGAGTACGACCGCCTGTTCCGCGAGCTGCAGGCATTGGAGGAAGCGCATCCCGAGCTCGCCGCGCCCGACTCGCCGACGCAGCGCGTCGGCGGCGCGCCGGCCAAGGATCTCGCCCCGGTGCGCCACGAGCTCCCCATGCTCTCGATCCGCACCGAAACCGACACCGAGGACTCGGGCGCCGCCAAGTTCGATGCGCGCATCCGGCGCGAGCTCGGACTTGAGGCCGATGATCCGCCGGTCGAATACGCCGCCGAGCTCAAGCTCGATGGCCTCGCGATCAGCCTGCGCTACGAGAAGGGCGCGCTCGCGCGCGCCGCGACCCGCGGCGACGGCGAAGTCGGCGAGGACGTCACCGCCAACGTGCGCACGATCCACAGCATCCCGCTCAAATTGAAAGGGCGAGCGCCCGAGGTGCTCGAGGTGCGCGGCGAGATCTTCATGACCCGCGCTGCTTTCGAGAAGATGAACCGGCGCCAGGCCGAGGCCGGCGAAAAGCTGTTCATCAATCCACGCAATTCGGCGGCGGGAGCAGTGCGCCAGCTCGACCCGAAGATCACCGCCCGGCGGCCGCTTTCCTTCTCCGCTTACGGCTACGGCGTGCTGCGCGGCCTGCGGCTGCCACGGCGGCACAGCGAGCTCCTCGATGCGATCGAAGAGTTCGGCCTCCCGGTGGATCGCGCACGCCAGGTGGTCCATGGCGCCGAGGGCTTGATCGCCTATCACGCCGAGATCCGGAAAAAGCGCGACGCCCTGCCGTTCGACATCGACGGCGTCGTCTACAAAGTGAATCACCTCGAGCGGCAGCGCAGCCTCGGCAACGTGGCGCGCGAGCCGCGCTGGGCAATCGCGCACAAGTATCCCGCGCAGGAGGAGGTCACCGAGGTGCTGGCAATCGAGGTGCAGGTCGGCCGCACCGGGACGCTCACGCCGGTGGCGCGCCTGAAACCGGTGTTCGTCGGCGGCGTAACGGTAAGCAGCGCGACGCTCCACAACGAGGACGAGCTGCGCCGCAAGGATGTCTGGGCGGGCGATACGGTCGTGGTGCGCCGCGCGGGCGATGTCATTCCCGAAGTGGTCAGCGTACGCACCCGCGGCGCGCGCCGCGCCGAGGACCGCTTCGAGATGCCGCAAAGCTGTCCCGTGTGCGGCTCGCCGGTGGTGCGCGTGGCGGGCGAAGCCGCGACGCGCTGCACCGGCGGTCTCTACTGCAAGGCGCAGCGCAAGCAGACGCTGCTGCATTTCGCCGGCCGCCGGGCCATGGACATCGAGGGGCTGGGCGAGAAGATCGTCGATCAGCTGGTCGAGCGGGAGCTGGTGGCCAATCCCGCTGATCTGTACCGCCTCGACGCCGCCACGCTGGCGGATCTCGAGCGCATGGGCGAGAAATCGGCGCAGAACCTCGTTCTCAACATAGAGAGCTCGCGCAAGGCCGAGCTGCATCGCTTCATCTATGCCCTGGGCATCCCCGGAGTCGGCGAGGAGGTGGCGAAGATCCTGGCGCGCCATTTCGCCAGCCTGCAGGCGTTTCTCTCTGCCGACTGGCCGGCGCTCATGGCTGACAAGGAGGCCGTACGGAAGGACAATGCCCAGCGCAAGAAGCGCGGCGAGGCCGCACGCGAGGTGCCGCTGGAAGGGATTGGCCCCGAGCTGGCGGAGGCGATCGAGAAGTTCGTGCACGAGACGCACAACCGGGACGTCATCGCCCGCCTGAGCAAGGCGGTTGAGGTCTCGGCCGCCGCGCCGCAGGCCCGCTCGGGAGGCAAGACGTTCGTCCTCACCGGCTCATTGGCCGGCATGACGCGCGAGGAAGCGCGTGAAGCGCTCGAGGCGCGCGGGCACAAGGTCGCCGCTTCGGTGTCGAAGAAGACCGACTACGTGGTCGCCGGCGCGGAGGCGGGCAGCAAGCTGGACAAAGCGCGTAGCCTCGGCGTGCGGGTGATCGACGAAGCCGAGCTCAGGCAGTTTTTGAAGGAGCGGTGATGCCCAGGCTGAGAAAAGCGGTGTTCCCCGTCGCCGGATTCGGCAGCCGGTTCCTGCCCGTCACCAAGGCGAGCCCGAAGGAGATGATGCCGATCGTCGACAAGCCGCTCATCCAGTATGCGGTCGAGGAGGCGGCGGCCGCCGGCATCACCGAGATGATCTTCGTCACCGGCCGCAACAAGCGCGCCATCGAGGACCACTTCGACAAGGCCCACGAGCTCGAGACCGAGCTCGAGCGGAAGGGCAAGGAGGCGCTCCTCGCGCAGGTGCGCTCGGTGCTGCCCGAGAGGGTGAGCTGCATCTACATCCGCCAGCCCGAGCCGCTCGGCCTCGGACACGCAGTGCTCTGCGCCCAGCCGGTGGTGGGCAATGATCCCTTCGCGGTGCTGCTCGCCGACGACCTGATCGACGCCAACCCGCCGGCGATGGCGCGCATGGCGCAGATCTTCGAGAAGGAGGGCTCGTCGCTCCTCGGCGTGGAAGAGGTGCCGCGCGACCAGACGCAAAGCTACGGCATCGTCACCATCGACAAGATGCAGGGCGACGTGGCGCGCATTCATAGCATCGTGGAAAAACCGCGGCCGGCGGATGCGCCATCCAATCTCGCGGTGATCGGGCGCTACGTGCTGACACCGCGCATCTTCGATCTGCTCGCCCAGGTCACGCCCGGCGCGGGCGGCGAGATCCAGCTCACCGACGCGATTTCCGAGCTCCTGGTGCACGAGCGCGCGCTCGCGGTGCGGCTGCCCGGGCGGCGCTTCGACTGCGGCTCGAAGCTCGGCTACCTCCAGGCGACCGTGGAGTTCGGCAAGCGCCATCCCGAGGTCGGCGAGGCTTTCGCGCGCTATCTCGAGTCACGCTAGACTCAAGGTCGCATGACCGACGTGCAGCGCGCCTGGCGCTTCCTCGAGAATTCGGATCCGATCGCGAGCGCCGAGGAAGTGCAGGCGGCGCTCAAGCGCGTCGCCGCGCAGGTGAGCGAGCGGCTGGCGACGAGCTACCCGCTGGTGCTCGCCGTGATGGGCGGCGCGGTGATCTTCGCCGGGCAGATCCTGCCGCTGCTTCACTTTCCGCTCGACTTCGACTACATCCACGTCTCGCGCTACGGGGCGGAGACGCGCGGCGCGCAGGTCGATTGGCGCGTGATGCCGCCCGCGACCGTGCGCGGGCGCGCGGTGCTCGTGCTCGACGACATCCTCGACGGCGGGCACACGATGGCGGCGATCCGCGAGCGCCTGCTTGAGCTCGGCGCGGCGAGCTTTCATTGCGCCGTGCTGGTGGAGAAGACCTTGGGCGGGCAAAAGCCGATCCGGGCCGACTTCGTGGGTCTGAGCATCGCCGACCGGTTCGTGTTCGGCTATGGCATGGATGCCAAGGGCTACTGGCGCAACCTGCCCGAGATCCGCGCCATGCGCGAGTCCTGAGACCGGTGCTCGCGATCATCGGCGGCAGCGGGCTCTCGAAGCTCGGCAACATGGAAGTAACGCGGCGCAAGGTCGCCCGCACGCCATACGGCGAGCCTTCCGGCGCGCTCACCTTCGGATGCATCGGCGCCTGCGACGTGGTGTTTCTCGCCCGGCATGGCTACGGCCATACCATCGCGCCGCACGAGGTGAACTATCGCGCCAACCTCTGGGCGCTGAAGGAGGCGGGCGCCGGCGAAGTGGTATCGGTCGCTTCGGTCGGCGCGATCAGCAGCTCGCTGGCACCGGGTGCGCTCGTGCTTCCGCACCAGGTGATCGACTACACCTGGGGCCGGCACGCCACCTATTTCGAAGGCAAGGGCACGCCGGTGAACCACATCGACTTCACCGAGCCCTATTCGCGCGCCTTGCGCGCCAAGCTGGTGGCGGCGGCAAAGGCGTGCGGCGAGGCTGTCAGCGAGCAAGGGGTGTATGCCGCGACGCAAGGCCCGCGGCTGGAGACGGCCGCCGAGATCGATCGCCTGGGCCGCGACGGCGCGGATCTCGTCGGCATGACCGGCATGCCCGAAGCGGCGCTCGCCCGCGAGATCAGCCTCGAATATGCGGCGATCGCCGTGGTCGCCAATTACGCCGCCGGCCGCGGCGACAGCCAGCGCGCGGTGCCGCTCGACAAGATCAGCGCGGTGCTCGAGGAAGCGATGGGTCGAGTGCGGCGCATCATCGAGCAGCTCTGCGAATGATCCGCGAAGTTCTGCGCATGGGCGATCCACGGCTCCTGCAACGCTCGCAGGAGGTGCAAACCTTCGGCACGCCGGAGCTCCAGGCCTTGTTGACCGATATGCGCGACACCATGGCGCACCTCAACGGCGCGGGGCTAGCCGCGCCGCAGATCGCCGTGGGCTTGCGCGTGGTGATCTTCGGCGTGCACGCCAACCCGCGCTATCCCGACGTCGAGGAAGTCCCCGACACGGTGCTGATCAACCCCGTTCTCACGCCGCTCGGGGAAGAGATGGAGGAGGGCTGGGAGGGCTGCCTCTCGGTACCGGGCATGCGCGGCTCGGTGCCGCGGTTTCGACGCTTACGCTATTCCGGTTACGACGAACTGGGCCGCCATTTCGAGCGTGAGGTGGAGGCGTTCCATGCGCGCGTCGTGCAGCACGAAGTCGACCACCTCGACGGCATCCTCTATCCGATGCGCATCCGCGACCTCGCCAAGTTCGGTTTCAACGAGGCCTTGTTTCCCGGCCAGGCGCTGCCCGCCGAAGAGTAAGTTTTACAGTTTCGTCTGCAGCGACCGCAGGATCTCCTCGCGCGTCATGCTGAC
>DASXRW010000177.1:0-18169 GCA_036506355.1 Burkholderiales bacterium | reverse complement strand
AGGTAGCCCGCGGCGAGCGCGATGCCGAGCGCCTGCAGCGGGTTCTCGCGCACGTAGTCGCGCGCGGTCGTCATCCAGTCTTCCTGTATCTGCATCAGCTGCTCGCCTTTCGTGCTGAAGCGCTCGGCGTACGAGCTCGCCACCGATGCCGCCTTGTCGACCGCCTCGTGCGCCGACTGGGAGAGACGATCGACGTTGGTTTCCGTGCTGCGCTTGCTGCTGCTGCTTTCGGCCATGAAATCCTCCAGTGAATCCAGTGAATCGGGCAGGTGAATCGGGCGAGAGCTGGAAAGCAACCTCTATACCCGCGCCTCTAGACCTTGCGGCGCGGCGCTTCGCCGGGCACGTGATTCGGTACGCCGCGGCGCTCGGTGTCCTTCGCGCCGCTCTCGATGTCGCGCACCGCCTTGAGAATGCGCTTGCGCCTCAGGAACCGGGACTTCGCCGGCACGAATTCGGGCTTGTGCACTTTCATGCCGCGTCCCGCTGATCGTCGTACTCCTCGTTCTCGGCCGGCACGCGCCGCTTGCCCAGGTCCTCGCTCTTGTAGGCGGCGAGGCGGTTGTACAGGGTTTTCAAACTGATCCCGAGCATGTCGGCAGCCTTGCGCTTCGAGCCGCACTCGGCGAGCGTCGCCTCGATCAGCCGCCGGCTCACTTCGTCGAGGGTGCTGCCGACGCGCACCGACAGCAGCGGTGCCGATTCCGGCGCGCCCACGCTCGCTGGCGCAAGATGGGCGTCAATCACCTCGTCGGCGAGGATGAAGGCGCGCTGCACATAATTCTTGAGCTCCCGCACGTTGCCCGGCCAGCTGTGCGCGTAAAGCGAGGCGATGGTGGCCGGCGCGAAGCTTTTCGTGGCGCCTTCCTGGTTGTTGAGCACATCCAGGAAGTGCTGCGCGAGGAGCTCGATGTCGGTGCCGCGCTCGCGCAGCGGCGGCATGGCGATCGGGAAAACGTTCAAACGGTGGTAGAGGTCCTCGCGCAGCTTGCCGTCGGTCACGGCGCCCTCGGGCGAGCGGTTGGTCGCGCAGATGATGCGCACATCGGTGCTGATCGGCGTCGTCGTGCCCACGCGCATGAAGGTGCCGGTCTCGAGCACGCGCAGGAGCTTCACCTGCAGCTCGGCCGGGATCTCGGTGATCTCGTCGAGGAACAGCGTCCCGCCGTGGCAGCGCTCGAAGTAGCCCTTGTGCTGGCGGTCGGCGCCGGTGAAGCTGCCCTTCTCGTGGCCGAAGAGCTCGGATTCGATCAGCTGCGGCGACACCGCGCCGCAGTTCAGCGGCAGGAACGGCGCACGCTTCCTTCGGCTCATCTCGTGGGTGGTCTGCGCCGCGAGCTCCTTGCCGGTGCCCGACTCGCCCACCAGTAGAACGGTCGCCGACGTCGGCGCCACGCGACCGAGCTGGTCGTAGAGCTTTTGCATCGGCGCGGACGAGCCGAGCAGATGCCCGTAGCGGCCGAGCTTGCGCAACTCCTCGCGCAGCTCGCCGATCTCGGCGCGCAGCTCGCCGGTGCGCGGCACGCGGCGCAGGATCGAGCGCAGACGCTCGACATCTACCGGCTTCACCATGTAGTCGGTGGCGCCCAGGCGCAGCGCCTGCACCGCGCTCTCGACGCTGGCGTGCCCGGTGATCAGCACCACCTCGGTCGACTCGCGGGTCTCGAGGTCATTGACCAGTTCGATGCCCTGGCCGTCGGGCAACTGCAAATCGGTGAGCATCACGTCGGGCTGCAGGCGCGACATGTGGATGCGCGCCGAGCGCAGCGAATCGGCCTGCGCGACCGTGAAGCCTTCGCCTTTGGCGAGCTCCGAAAGCCACTCTAGTGCTTCGGGATCGTCGTCTACCAGCAGCAGATGGGGCACTTATGCTCTCCGTTGTAGGTCTTGCATGGATGACAGCCGATAAGAGCCGCAAAATGCATACCAGCGGGCGCGAAATTTTTTTCCTCGCGCACTCAAGCAGTTGCCAAAATGGCATCACCCGCTACTGTCGCCTCGCGGCGTCAGCGCATTGCCTTTTTTTCCGTTGGCACAGTGCATGCAATAGCCATCGCGTCCGTCCGGGCGTGCTCGCGCACCGTCCCCTCCTCCCCACCGCGGGCGCGCCCGGCCGGCTTTATTTCTTCCCGAGGGATTTCCACATCGCCGCGCTGATGCTCTGCCGCGTCTTAGCGTAATCCGCCCAAGGGTCCTTCTTTAGCGCGGCGAGGCGCTGCGGCACGGTCTGCACGGTGAATTTCTGCCGGATGTCTTCATCTTGCGTGAGCTCGTCCCAGGCGAGCGGCGTCGACACACCCGCCCCGGGGCGCGCGCGCGCGGAAAAGGCGGCGACCGCGCTCGCGGTCTCCGAGTTGCGCAGGTAGTCGACGAACACCTTTCCTTCGCGGCGCACTTTCGCCACCTTGGCGGTGAAGAGCTTCGGCTCGGCGCGCACCAGGAACTCGGCGATGTGGCGCGAGAAGTCCTTCACCTGCGCCCAGCCGAGCTTCGGCGCGATCGGGATCACCACATGGAGGCCTTTGCCGCCGGTGGTTTTCAGGAACGAGCGGAGCTTGAGCGCCTCGACGATGGTGCGCGTCATCTCGGTCGCGCGCACGAGCTCGCGCCACGCAAGATCCTCGTCCGGATCGAGATCGAGCGTGACGCGGTCGGGATGCTGCACGTCGGGGCCGGTCGCGCCCCAGGTATGGAGCTCCACCGCGCCGTTCTGCACCAGCGTGATCAGCGCGCCGTGCGAGTCGATGTAGATGTAGTAGCCCTTGCTCGAGCGCTCGCGCTTGAAGGTCTTGACGTCGCCCGGGCTCGCGCCCATCGCAAGGTGGCGCTGGTAGAAGCATTGCTTCTCGGCGCCGTCGGGGCAGCGCACCAGCGTGAGCGGCCGCCGGGTGAGATGCGGCAGCATGCGCTCCGCCACCCCGTCGTAGTAGCGCGCGAGATCGAGCTTGCTGATCCCGAGGCTCGGCCAGATGGGCCGCTCGGGGTGCGAGATCTTCACGCCGTGCACGATGTTTTCTTGACCCCCTGATAAGGGGGTCGCGAGCTTGCGAGCGGGGGGTTTTATTTCAGGCGGCTTCTGCGCCCGCTCCTCGGTCACCGACTTCGGCGGGATGTCCTCGCGCAGGCCGAGGAACGAGGCCTGCCGCAGGATGCCGTCGTCGGTGCGCTCGGCGAAGGCGATCTGCGCGACGAGCTGCGGCTTCACCCACTGCACGCCATGCTTTGGAAGAAGCGCGCGCGGCGGGTTGGCGAGGGGCGAGTCGGGCCGCTTCAGCGCCGCGAGCCGGCGCGTCAGCGTGGCGAGCCATTCCTCGTCGAAACCGGTGCCGACTTTTCCAGCGTGTTTCAGCTTGCCGCCGGGCGCGTCGTAAACCCCGAGCAGCAGCGCGCCGAAGCCGGTCCGGGAGCCGCCCGGGGCGGTGTAGCCGACGATGACGAAGTCCTGCTGCTGGCGGCACTTGAGCTTGATCCAGGTCTTGGTCCGGCCCGACACGTAGACCGAGTCGGCGAGCTTGCCGATGAGCCCTTCGAGCCCGAGCTTGCAGGCCTTGTCGAGCACTTCGCTCGCCTCGCCTTCCAGGTGCTCGCTGAAGCGCACGCTCTTCGAACCTTTGAGCGCGCCCGCCAGCCTCTTTTTTCTCTCTGACAAAGGCAGGCGCCGCAGGTCGGCGCCTTTGAGGAAGGGCGCGTCGAAGACGTAGAACACGATCTGGGCGTCGCTTCCGGCGTCGAACGCGTTCTGCAGCGCCTGGAAGCTCGAGCGGCCGTTGTCGCGCAGCACCACGATCTCGCCGTCGAGCCAGGTGTGGTGCAGCTTGAGCCGTTTCAACGCCTTCACCAGATGCGGCAGCCGCTCGGTCCAGTCCTTGCCGCTGCGCGTGAGGAGGCGCGCATCGCGCTTCGTGAGCCGCGCGAGCATGCGGTAGCCGTCGTGCTTCACTTCGTAGAGCCATTCGCCGGTCTTCGGCGGATCGGTCACCAGCGTCGCGAGCTGCGGCGAGATGAATTGCGGCACCTCCGCGGCCTTTTCCGCACGCTTGGCCCGCTTGGGCGCACGCTTCACGCTTTCGGGCTGCTCGGTGGTGACGTCGTAGCCCGGGCGCGCCTCTTCGTCATTGCGCTTGATGAGGAGCCACGCGGGTCGGTCCTCGTTGCCCCGCGTGCGGGTGAGGATCCACGAGCCGCGCAGCTTCTCGCCGTCAAGGCGAAAGTGCAGCCGCCCCTTGCGCAGCGCTTCGAGCGGATCGCGATCCTCCGGAATCCAGACGCCCTTGTCCCACAGTAAAACTTCGCCCGCGCCATACTGCTTTTCGGGAATCACGCCCTCGAACTCGCCGTAGTCGAGCGGATGGTCCTCGGTCTGCATGGCGAGGCGCTTGTCGGCCGGATCGCAGCTCGGTCCTTTCGGCACCGCCCAGCTCTTCAGCACGCCTTCGAGCTCGAGGCGAAAGTCGTAATGCAGACGGGTCGCCGCGTGGCGCTGGATGTAGTAGCGCAGCGCCTTTTTCTTGGCGGTGGCTTTGCGCCCCCGCGGTTCTGGGGTGATGCTGAAATCGCGCATCTCGCGATAGCGCTCGAGCCGCTCGGCCATGCGCGACGCACAGCAATGCGCGCGCCCGCGCGCGGTAATTGCTACAGGCGGGGCGCAAGACTTACCGCCTGATCGGGCGAGTTCTCACAGCGCAGAGACACTGGCACGGTCTGTGCAGTATTGCCGGCAACGAAAGGTTCATACATGGGTCCGGCAATCGCATTACGGCTGCGCCAGCACCTCACGCTCACGCCGCAGGTCCAGCAGGCGCTGAAGCTCCTCCAGATGTCCGCGCTGGAGTTCGCGCAGGAGATGGACGAGGCGCTCACGGCCAATCCGTTTCTCGAAGAGAACCCCGAAGCGCAGACCCCGCCGCTGCGCGACGCGGCGACGGTCGACGACGTCATCGTGCCGCAGGAGCAGCCCTCGGGTCCGCCGATGGAGCGCGACCAGGAGGACTGGGGCGGCACGAACGACAGCCAGCCGACGCTCACGCAGCACCTGCGCGAGCAGCTGATGATCTCGCCGATGGGCGAACGCGACCGCGCGCTCGCGCACATGATCATCGACAGCCTGGACGACGACGGCTACTTCAAGATGGCGTTCGACGAGCTCGCGGCGCTGGTGCCGCCGGAGCACGACGTGCGCGCGGACGATTTCCTTGCCGCGCTGCGCATGGTGCAGAGCCTCGACCCGGCGGGCATCGGCGCGCGCACGCTGGAGGAATGTCTTTGCCTGCAGCTCCAGGGGCTGCCGGCCGATACGCCCGGGCGCGAAATCGCCTTGAAAATATGCAACGGCCACCTGCCGCTGCTCGCGAACCGCGAATGGGCACGGCTGCAGCACGCGGTCGGCTGCGACGAGGCGACGCTGCATACCGCGCGCGCGCTGATCCGCTCGCTCGATCCGCGCCCCGGCCACCGCTTCGGTCCGCAGGAAGCGCGCTACGTCGTGCCCGACGTGATCGTCAAGAAGCTGCGCGACCGCTGGGTGGCGATCATCAACCCGGCCTCGCTGCCGCGCGTGCGTCTGAACCGCGCGTATGCCGAGGCGATCCAGAACCGCAACGCCTCCAACCAGTCGCTCGCGCGCCATCTGCAGGAGGCGCGCTGGCTGCTGCGCTCGATCGAGCAGCGCTTCGCCACCATCCAGCGCGTGGCCGATGCGATCGTCGCGCGCCAACGCGGGTTTTTTGAATATGGGGAAGTGGCGATGAAGCCGCTCACCCTGAAGCTCATCGCCGGCGAGCTCGGCCTGCACGAGTCCACCGTGTGCCGCGTGACCAACAACAAGTACATGGCCACGCCGCGCGGGCTGTTCGAATTCAAGCACTTTTTCTCGCGGCGCCTTGCCACCGAGAACGGCGGCGCCGCTTCGGCCACCGCAGTGCGCGCGGTGATGAAGGAGCTGATCGCCGCGGAGGATCCGCGTGCGCCGCTCTCCGACGCCGAGCTCGCGCGGCTCCTCGCGCAGCAGGGCCTCAGGGTGGCGCGCAGAACCATCACCAAGTACCGGGCACTGATGCGTCTGCCCAGCGTGGACGTGCGGCGTGCCGATGTTCGAAGGACTGCCTAATGTCAAGAATCGTGGCTGGCCGCTTTGACCGCAGCGTCGACGCCGACGCCGCGCTCGACATGCTCAAGCGCGACGGCTTTTCGCGCAGCGAGGTCGACGCCTTCTATGTCGGCCCGCCGGGGCAGAACGCGCGCACGCCGATCGGCGGCGACACCTACAGCGATGCCGGCTCGGCGAGCGCCGGGCGCAACGGCGCGATCGGCGCGGTGATCGGCTTCGCCATCGGTCTCATCATCGGCTCGCTCATTGGCATGCATGCGGTGCTGCTCAGCTGCGGCCTCGGGGCGCTGGTCGGCCTGTTCGCCGGCGTCATGACGAGCCTGCACGGCGGCACGCGTCGCGAGGCCACGCCCGAGCACCCGGTCGAGAGCCGCGGCGGCCGCATGATCGCGGTATGCGTCGAGCGCCCGGGCACGGAAGCGCTGGCGGTGCAAGCCCTGCGCGCCAACAACGCGCGCGACGTCGGGCGCACCGAGGGCGAATGGCGCGACGGCTCGTGGCGCGACTTCGACCCGCGCACCCCGCTCGCCACAGTCTGAACTGCGGTCTAATTCCGAACGACGTCCGTAATTAATATTACGGACGTTGTCAGGAATTCAGGTTTTCCTCGGCGAACGCCCAGTTGAGCCGCTTCTCGATCACCGCCTGCACGTAACGCTCGCGCTGGTTGCGGTAGTCGAGGTAGTAAGCGTGCTCCCACACATCCAGCGTCAGCAGGCAGCGCACGCCGTGCGCCATCGGGGTATCGGCGTTAGCAGTTGCGACGACCTCGAGCTTGCCATTCTTGTCGACGAGCCAGGCCCAGCCGCTGCCGAACTGGCCGTTGGCCGCGGCGGCGAACTTGTCGATGAAGCTCTCATGGGTGCCGAAATCGCGCTCCAGGCGCCGGCGCATGGCCGCCGAGGGCGTGGCGGCCTTCGGCGCAAGCGAGTGCCAGTAGAACTCGTGGTTCCAGGCCTGCGCGGCATTGTTGAAAAGCTTGCCCTCGCTCGAGCGCACCACGTCCTCGAGCGTCGAGCCGTGCACCTCGGTGCTTCCGAGGAGCTCGTTCAGCGTGTCGATGTACTTCTTGTGATGCTTGCCGTGGTGGAACGAGAGCGTTTCGGCCGAGACGACCGGCTCGAGCGCGTCCTCGGGGTAAGGCAGCCGCGGCAGGCTGAAATGCAGGCGCGGCGCGACTTTTTTGGCGGTAGCGGTTCTCATGGGGATCCTCCTACGTTCGGTAGGGAGATCCACGCAAATTCCGGTCCTACGAGGTCTTCAGGCGCAAGTCGTTCTTCAGCGTCTTGACGCCGCTCACTTTTTTCGCCGCGTCGAGCGCGCGGTTCGCCATGTCCCGGCTGTCGACGAAGCCCGAGAGCTGCACGACGCCCTTGTAGGTCTCGACATTGATCGACGAGGCGGCGCGCGCGCCCACATCGGTCGCGATCGCGGTCTTCACCTTGGCGGTGAGCGCCGCGTCCTCGCTCGTCTCGCCGACGGTGCGCTTGGTCTCCGGCGACGATGCGCAGCCCACCACGCCGAAGGCCGTGGCGAGCGCAATGCTGAAGGCGGCAACGACGGTTCTCATGCTTTGCTCCTTTTGGGTTGCTTCTTGCGGCCGGCGCCGGTCTGCTTCTGCACGCGCGCGAGCTCCTCGGGCAGCCGCACCGGCTCGTGATCGCCGGGCTGCAGCGGGTCGAAGGGCCAGCGCGCAGGCTGGCCTTTTTCCTTCACACTTGCCGGTTTTCCCATTCCTTCACCTGCTTCTCGGCCTCGTCCTTGGCGCAGCCGTAGCGCTCCTGGATCTTGCCGACCAGCTGGTCGCGGTGCCCGGCGAGCTGGTCGAGCTCGTCATCGGTGAGCTTGCCCCAGCGCTCCTTGAGCGCGCCTGTCATCTGCTTCCAGTTGCCGGCGATGCGATCCCAGTTCATGTCCCACTCCTCGTTGCGGTTAATGAGCAGGGATTGCGGTGCAACCGCCGTGCCGAAGCAGTTCTTTCACTACTACACGCGAGCCGGCTGCACCAGCCGAGCGACTGTCGCAAGGAGCGCGACCGGCTCGACCGGCTTGGCGAGCCCGGCATCGTAGCCGGCCGCCACCGCGCGGCTTGCCATCTGCGGTTCGTTCTCCCCGGTGAGCGCCGCGGCGCGCAGGCACCCGCCGCGTTCGGCGGGCAGCGCGCGCACCGCGCGGATCAGCACGTAGGCGTCGTCGCCGCGCATGCCCATGTCGGAAAGCATGATGTCGGGCCGCCACTCGTCCAGCGCGCGCAGCGCTTCCGCGGAATTCTCCACGGCACGCGCTTCGGCACCGGCCACGCGCAGCACCTTGAGCAGGAGCTCCCGCGCCTCGGCGTCATCCTCGACCACCAGCGCGCGCACGCCCCCGAGCAGCGGCCCGTCGAGCAAGCGGCTCCCGGGCTCGTGACCGGCAGAGACGCGCGCGAGCTCGAGCAGGTTCGCCACGATGCGCGCCTGGGTGCGCGCGTTGCGCACGATCGCTTCGAGCGCCTCGCCGGCTTCGCTGCCCTGCGGCAGCTGGCTGCGCAGGTGCGCCGACCACGTCGCGATCGCCTGGGTCGGCGACTGCAGCTCGGCGAGCACCGAAGCGAGGAAGCCGTCCTTTGCCCGGCTCGACTCCTCCGTGGAGATGCGCAGCTTCCGCTCGCGCTCGAGCGAGCGCGCGAGCGCCTCCTCGGCGCGCTTGCGCTCGTCGATGTCGATGCAGACGCCGACAAAACCGAGAAACAGGCCGGAGGGCGCGCCTTCCTTCGAAAATCGCGGCGCGGCGCGGTCGAGCACCCAGCGATACTCGCCGTCGCGGCGGCGCATGCGGTATTCGATCTCGAAGGGCTCGCGCGCGTCGAAGGCGCGCACGCAGCTGTCGAGCCAGCGCGCGAGATCCTCGGCGTGCACCACGCGCGACCAGCCTTCGGCGAGGGCCTGCTCGGCGCTGTAGCCCGTGAACTCCAGCCAGGCGCGGCTCGTGTACTCGCACGACATGTCCGGCCGGGCACGCCACAGCATCAAGGGAAGGGTGTCGTCGAGCTTCACACGGTACTGCGCTGCAGGAGCCATGCCGGGGACCTCCTGTAGCGGAAGCACTACTTGGGCACGGCCCGCGCAGTCCGGTTCTTACAACCTGGCGCGCAACGGTTACATAGAGCCGCCCGGACATCGCGCGCCGAATCTCGTGCCATGGGCACGAGCTTTGCTCCCTCCTTTCCAGCGTTACCCACCATTAATCGAAGGAGTCCGTCATGTTGAGCTGGGCGCTTGCGTTTTTCATCATCGCCATCATCGCGGCGATCTTCGGCTTCACCGGCATCGCTGCCGGGGCGGCGGAAATCGCCAAGATCCTGTTCGTGGTGTTCGTGGTGCTCTTCCTGGTCTCGCTCGTCGCGGGGCTGCTGAGAAGGCCTTAAGGAGGTTTCCATGCAGATCAAACTACTGACCATCGCGGCTGCACTGGCGCTCGCCTTCGCGGGGGTCGCCCAGGCGCAATACACCCAGCCGGGCGCGTCCGACAAGCCGCGCGTAGGCGCGCGCGCCGACGGCACCCCGGACGTGAAGCCGAGCGTCGACCGTAAAGCGCGCAAGGCCGAGCACGACCGCATCGAAGCCGACTACAAAGCCGCCAAGGCGCAGTGCGGCCCGATGAAGGGCCATGAGAAGGAAATCTGCGAAGCCGACGCCAAGGGCAAGGAGAAGGTCGCCAAGGCCGAGCTCGAGCAGAAGTACGAGCCCTCGGACTCGCATGCCCGCAAGGTCGACGAGGCCAAGGCGGAGCACGAGTACAACGTCGCCAAGGAAAAGTGCGACGTGGCGAAAGGCAAGCAAGAGAACGCCTGCGAGAAGGAAGCCAAGGCGAAGTACGAGCGTGCCAAAGCCGACATCAAGGCGCGGTTCGCGTCGAAGGAGCGTAAAGCCGCAACCGGAAGCACCTCGAAATGAGCGGAGCGTTCCTCTCCGACATCCAGACGCTGCGCAAGCGCGCCCGGGAGCACATCGCCCAAGGGGCGGTGACTCCCGGCTATCACGCCGACCGCAGCGTGGTGCTGAAGCTGCTGAACGAGGCGCTCGCCACCGAGATCATCTGCACGCTGCGCTACAAGCGCCATTACTTCATGGCGAAGGGCATCCATGCCGAGGGCGTGGCGGCGGAGTTTCTCCAGCACGCGACCGAGGAGCAGCAGCACGCCGACCAGATCGCCGCGCGCATCGTGCAGCTCGGCGGCGCGCCGGATTTCTCGCCCGATGGCCTCGCCACGCGCAGCCACGCCGAGTACGTCGAGGGCGGCTCGCTCGAGGAGATGATCAAGGAAGACCTGGTCGCCGAGCGCATCGCCATCGACAGCTACCGCGAGATCATCGCGTATCTCGCCGAGGACGATCCGACCTCGCGGCGCCTGATGGAAGAGATCCTGGCGAAGGAAGAGGAGCACGCCGACGACCTGGTGACGATCCTGGGGAGCCTGGCGAGCTAGCGCCCGAAGCACTGCCTCTATATGCCGCGTGGCCTGTGGAAAGGCGCGATCAGCTTCGGCCTGGTGAACGTGCCGGTGGAGCTGTACTCGGCGCAGAAGCGCTCGGCCGAGCTCGATCTCACGATGCTCGACAAGCGCGACCTCGCGCCGGTCGGCTACCAGCGCGTCAACAAGGCGAGCGGCAAGGAAGTGCCCTGGGAAGACGTGGTCAAGGGCTACGAGTACGAGGACGACAAGTACGTCGTGCTCTCCGAGGAGGACTTCCGGCGCGCCAACCCGCAGGCCAGCAAGACCGTCGACATCGTGGCCTTCGTCGAGCTGGACGATATCGCACCCCTGTTTTTTGAAACACCGTATTACCTCGGCCCCAGCAAGCGCGGCGAGAAAGCCTATGCGCTCCTGCGCGACGCGATGGCCAAGGCCGGCAAGGCGGGCATCGCCACCGTGGTGATCCGCACCAAGCAGTACCTGGCCGCGCTCATTCCGCAGGATGACGCGCTGATGCTGAACACGCTGCGCTACTACAAGGAGCTGAAGAAGCCCGAGGACCTCGAAATCCCGGACAAGCTCAAAGGGACCAAGGTCAGCGCGAAAGAACTGGACATGGCGCTGCGCTTGATCAACGACATGGCCGATGCATGGAAGCCGGAGAACTACCACGACACCTACCACGAGGATCTCCTCAAGCGCATCGAGGCAAAGGTGAAGGCCGGCCAGACCGAGGAGATCACCGAGCCCGAGAAGGAAGAGCGGCCGGCGAAGAGCGCGGAGGTCATCGACCTCATGTCGCTGCTCAAGAAGAGCGTCGAAGGCAAGCGGGCGACCGAGAAGCCGCACAAACCGAAGCGCGCTGCCCGCAAGCGGCGCGCGGCATAGGAGACAGCGATGGGTACCTGCGAAGTCTGCGGCAACAGCTACGACAAGGCGTTCTCTGTGAGCATCCCCGGCGGCAGCACGCACACTTTCGACAGCTTCGAGTGCGCGATCCAGAAGCTCGCGCCCTCCTGCGGGCACTGCGGCTGCCGCATCCTCGGCCACGGCGTCGAGGGACACGGCAAGATGTACTGCTGCGCGCATTGCGCGCGCGACTCTGGCGAGCGGACGCTGCGCGATCGCGCCTGATGCCCAAGCGCGTCATCCGCTACGCAGTGGTCGGCTGCGGGCATATCGCCCAGGTGGCGGTGCTGCCGGCCTTCGGCAACGCGCGGCGCAACTCCAAGCTCGCCGCGATCGTCTCGGGCGACCCGGTGAAGCGCGAGGCGCTGCGCAACAAGTACGAAGTGGATCGGGCGCTCGACTATGACCGCTACGACGAGCTGCTGAAGAGCGGCGCCATCGACGCGGTCTACATCGCGCTGCCGAACAGCATGCACGCCGAGTACGCCGAGCGCGCCGCGCGCGCCGGTGTCCACGTGCTGTGCGAAAAACCGATGGCGCTGACCGAGGCGCAGTGTGAATTAATGGCGAAAGCAGCGCGCGATGGGCGCGCGAAGCTGATGATCGCCTACCGGTTGCACTTCGAGCGCGCGAATTTGGAGGCAGTGGAAATCGTCCGGTCTGGGCGCATCGGCGAACCACGGCTGTTTACTTCCACTTTCACGATGAGCGTCGTCCCGGACAACATCCGCGTGAAGCGTGCGCTCGGCGGCGGCGTGCTCTACGACATCGGCATCTATTGCATCAACGCGGCGCGCACGCTGTTCCGCGACGAACCGAACGAGGTGCGTGCTGCGGCGGCGGGCGCCATCGGCGACGTCGAGGAAGCGGTGAGCGCGGTGCTGCGCTTTTCCAACGAGCGCCTCGCCTCGTTCACCTGCAGCTTCGGCGCGACCCAGGTCTCCGAGTACCGGTTGGTGGGCACCAAGGGCGAGCTCGCCGTCGAGCCGGCGTACGAATACGCCAAGCCCCTGGAGCACCGGCTGAGCCTCGAGGGAAATCTCGTCAGCGAGCGGCGCTTCGCCAAGCGCGACCAGTTCGCGCCCGAGCTCTTGTACTTCTCCGACTGCGTGCTGCAGAACCGCGATCCCGAGCCCTCGGCCGAGGAAGGCCTCGCCGACGTGCGCGTGATCCGCGCGCTCTACCAGTCGATCGAGAGCGGCCAGCCGGTCGAGCTCGCTCCCTACCAGCGCCGCGAGCGGCCGAGCCTCGAGCAGGAGATCCGCCGCCCGCCGATCGAGAAACCCCAGGTGATTCACGCTCAAGCCCCCTCCGGGGGGAATTAAGGAAGACCCTATGAACAGGAGGCCCCTATGAAACGCATCGCTTTATTCCTCTGCGCCCTGCTCGCCGCTTTCCCGGCGTTCTCTCAGCCGACGGAAAAAACCAATGACCAGGTGACCGAGGCAGGCCGCGAGAAGAACAACCAGCTCGCAAGCGACGCCGCGCTCACGAGCAAGGTGCACACGGCGCTCGCCAACGATGTCGGGCTGAAGACCCTGCGCATCAACGTCGACAGCGACAAGGGCGTGGTCACGCTCAAGGGCCGCGTCGACTCCGAGGACACCAAGCAGCGCGCCGAAGCGGTCGCCAAGCGCGTGAGCGGCGTCAGCGCGGTGAAGAACGAGCTGCGCGTAAAGGGCGGCTGATGGAATCGCCTACGCCGCTCTTGTCCGTCGCCGAGACGCGCGACGGCGTCTGGAGTGTCAACGAGCGCGGCCCGAGCCGTGTCGCCATCGCCTATTTCCCGAGCAAATGGGGCGCGATGAAGCACGCGGTGCGCGTGGCGCTCGCCAAGCCGCGCTGCCGCGTCGCCGTGGTCGAGCGCGACGGCACGGTGCGCGCGGCGCGCGTTTACGGGCAGGGAGCCGACAGTCATCACGTCGAGGTCTGAAATGAATACGTCCACGTTCGCTCTCATCATCGGTATCGCTTATCTCGGCGCCGGCATCCTCGGATTGATACCCGCAGCGCTCGTGCCGCCGCCGATCGACGCGCCGCCGACCACCTTCACCCTGCTCTACGGCTACCTGCTGGGACTCTTCCCGGTGAACCTGCTGCATAGCCTCGCGCACATCGTGATCGGCGCCTGGGGCATCTCGGCGTGGTCCGGCCGCTCGAACAGCATCAGCTTCGCGCGCGGCCTCGCCATCCTTTACGGCGCGCTCGCCGTGATGGGCATGTTCCCGGTGCTCAACACCGCCATGGGCATGATCCCGATCCACGGCAACGACGTCTGGCTGCACGGCATCACCGCCGTGATCGCCGCCTACTTCGGCTGGCGCCAGCCCGCCGCCGCGCGCGAGCGCCGTCACATCCTCGGCGACCGCCGCCAGCGCATGTTCCCCATCGCGCGCGAGCGGCGCTTCGGTCTGGCCGACCGGCGCGAAGGCTTCGGCGGCATGTCCCCGGCCTAGCTGGACGTTCGAAGCGCCTGCAGCAGGCGCTTCAGCGCCCCGCGCATGTCGGTGCAGAACGGTGCGTCCTTGTACTGCTCGCGCTCGCACATGGGGTACGGGGCCATCTGCACCACGCTCGCGCTGCCCGTCTTCTTGTCGTAGAGCGCTCCGGTGTAGATGCTCAGAACGCCGTGGCTGATGCCGATCACCGGAAAATAGTAGAACTCCGAGCCATCGCCTAGCGTTTCCTGGGCGTAGTACCAGCCGACCCGGCGCGCCTGCTCCTCGTTGACGGGAAGTCGCTTGAGCGTCGCTGCCAGCCTGGCGCGCGATTTCACGGAGAGCTCGCGCACGCGCGCGCCGTTCTTGCACATCGCCGCACCAATGTTTCCGAGCTGGTTGGCGTAGCCGAGGAACTCGAAAGCGGCGAGCCTTTCGCACTGCACGTGCTCGACGCTGTTCGTTCCGTCGCCAGGAAATACCGGATGCGCGCGCTCGCCCAGCAGCAGGAGGAATCGCTCCTTGTCTTGCGGCATGAGCTGATAAATCGCGCGAGAAACGACGGCATAGAACTGCTTCTCCTCCGGCGTCTGGGGCATGTTGGGAAGCTGGGGCTGCGACTGCGCCGCGACGACGGCGCAGGCAAGGATGACGCCGATCGCGATGCGGCGTTTCAAGCGCCGGACTATGGCGCCGGCTGACGCACCGAGCTCGGACGGAAATCGTGCGTCAGCTGGTAGACCAGCGCCGGCACCATCTCGTCGCGCGGATTCGATTTGCTCATGCTGCCGCTCACGCCGTGCTCGGCCGAGACGCTGACGCTGCCGAGCTGCCGCCTTGCCCAGGCCGAGCTGCTCCACACGCTGGCGCCGCTCGCGGTCTCCATCAGCCTCCCCGAAATATCGCCCCTGACCTCGGTGCGCACGCCGCCTTCGAGCTTTTGCAGATCGGCGATCTTCACGTCCGTGCGCGGCTCCGAATAGGCGATGTCGCCGAGGAACACCGCGGCGACGCCGTACTTTTCGCCGATCTTTCTCAGCGCATCGACGTCGAGCTGCCGGCCGCCTATCGCGGCGAGCAGCGTCTGGCGGTCTCCCAGCTCGATGAAACGCGTGCCCGGCTGCGCCGCCTGGACCTGCTCCTGGAACCGCCGCGTGGCATGCGCGTTGATGGCACGCTCGGAATTGGAAGCGAACTCGACGATGCCGACCGTTCCATAGGTCCTCAGATCCATGCGTGGCGGCACGGGCACGAGCACCGTGCTCGAGCATCCCCACAGCATCGCGATCCATAGCAGCAGCGTGAGTTGGGCGTACCTGCGCATTGCGTCCTCCCTTGTTATGGTCTACCGCGGTCCACCTTACAGCAGGAATTTCATCGCGTCACGATTTGCCCACACGCAGGACTTATTCCTCGCCGCCGCAAAGGCATAGTTCCTGAAATGCAAGCGGTTGTCAGCCGGCGAACCTCGTTCTGATCTAGCGTGGGATCGGAAAGGGAGGAACGCTTATGAGCTTTCAATCCTGGCTGCTGTGGCCGGACAACGTGCCGCTGTCCCTGCTGGTGCTGATCGTGGCTGGCATGGCGTTCATGTACGCCGCGCGCCGCCCGATGCACGATCTGCTCCGCGCGCTCGGCCAGATGGTCGGCGGGCCGCTGCGCATGGCGGCGCGCTGGCTCGCCGCGGCCGCCGCCGAGATCAGCAACCGCAACAAGGCGGTGCTGCTCGCCCATGGGCGCCAGGAGGTCGGCCAGCGCGTCGAGCGCGAGTTCGAGCGCCTGGGCGCGATCGTGACGCGCGACCTGCAGGGCTATCCGACCCTGCAGAGGAAGCTCCTCGACGAGATCACGCGCATCGAGGAGGACTACAAGAAATGCGGCGAGGTGCCGCCGCCCCCGCCGGACTGGACCGACGCCGTGGCCGCCGTCGCCAACGTGAAGTCGGCCGGCAACGAGCTCGTGCTGCGCGTGCTCGAGGAGATCAAGCGCTCGGTCGCGGGCATCCACGACAAGGCGATCGGCGAATACCGCAAGGCCTACGAGACGCGCCACAGGATTCTCGAAGGCTTCATGCCGTTCTGGCGCTCGGTCGACAAGAACCTCGCCCAGGTCGAGAAGAACCTGGCGAGCCTGCAGTCGAGCGTCACCACGGTCGATGCGCACATGGCGAAGTACGAGCAGATCAATGCCGGCACCGACAAGGCGCAGCACGCGCTCACCGTCTCGGCCTTCACGCAGTTCGCCATTGCGGCTCTGGTCATGGCGGTCGCGAGCGGCGGCGCCTTCATCAACTTCAAGCTGATCGCGCTGCCGATGTCGGAGATGGTCGGCGCCGGCGACTACATCACGAGCGCGCTGCGCACCTCTGAAGTGGCCGCACTGGTGATCATCTTCGTCGAGGCGTCGATGGGCCTGTTCCTGCTCGAGGCGATGCGCGTCACCCATCTCTTTCCGCGCATCGCCAGCCTGAACGAGGCGCTGCGCCGGCGCATGCTCTGGATCGCGTTCGCGCTGCTGGTCACGCTCGCCGGCGTCGAGGCGGCGCTCGCGCTGATGCGCGACATGCTGATCGCCGACAAGCAGGCGCTGCTGCAGTCGCTCTCCACCGTGCAGGCGGGCCCCACCGAGGGCTGGGTCGGCAGGATCCCCACCGCGGGGCAGATGCTGCTCGGCTTCATCCTGCCGTTCGCGCTGGCCTTCATCGCCATCCCGCTCGAGTCGTTGATCCACTCGGCGCGCACCGTCGGCGGAGTGCTTCTCACGGCGCTGGTCCGCGCACTCGCGCTTGTGCTGCGCGTCGCGGGCCAGGCCGTACGCCAGGCGAGCCGCGTCCTGATCCGCCTCTACGACGTGGCGATCGTGCTGCCGCTGCTGGCCGAGCGCCTCGCCAGGGGATCGCGCCGCTCTCACCGCATCGCCGAGCTCGACGTCGATGCGGAACGCACGCACGCATAGGGGGATGCCATGGATAGACGACAGTTTCTCGCTTCGACCTTCGCGCTAGCCGCGAGCGGCTGCGGCGACCCACGCAGCCACCGGCACGCGGTCTACATGCTGGTCGACACTTCCGGCACCTATGCGCAGGAGGCGGCGAAGGCGCTGCTCATCATCAACTACCTGCTCGGCACGCTGCAGCCGGGCGATTCGCTCGCCGTCGCGCGCGTGCAGAGTCGCAGCTTCAGCGAGAAGGACATCATCGCCAAGGCGACCTTCGACGCGCGCCCGTCGCAGGCGAACGCGCAGAAGCGCGCCTTCCACGACAAGATCGACCGGGCGTTCAGGAACGTCACCGGCAGCCGCTATACCGACATCACCGGCGGCCTGATCCAGGGCGCGGAATTCCTGAACGAAGGCGGCGCGGGAGCGAAGACCATCATCATCTTCTCCGACATGCAGGAGGAGCTCGACAAGGTCACGGTGCGCAGCTTCCCGATCAGCCTCAAGGACATCCGGGTGATCGCCGTCAACGTCGTCAAGCTCAAGACCGACAACGTCGATCCGCGCCGCTACCTCGGGCGCCTCGACGAATGGAAGGCGCGGGTGGAGAAGGCCGGCGCTTCGGAGTGGCGCGTGGTCAACGACCTCGACCATCTGGACCGGATACTCACGCGCAGTTAGGGAGGGAGCGAGCGGGGGCTGGGGCTTTCGGCGGCCGCGTCGGCTAAAAAATCGGCGGTCCGCTGTACCAAAAAAGCCGACCCCCGCTCGCCGCAGTAACTAGAACAGCGCCCTGCTCGCGAGCGCGGCGCCCTCCGACAGCGCCTTGAGCTTCGCCCACGCGATCTGCGGGTGCGAGCGGCCGCCGAAGCCGCAGTCGCAGCCGGCGATGACGTTCTGCCTGCCGACGCGCTCAGCGAAGCGCTGGATGCGCTGCGCGACGACCTCCGGGTGCTCGACCACATCGGTCGAGTGCGTGACGGCGCCGGGCACCAGGATTTTCCCCGCGGGAAGTCGCACGCTGTCCCAGACTTCGTACTCGTGCTCATGGCGCGCGTTCGCGCCTTCGATGAGATAGGCCTGCGCCTTCACCTTGAGCATCAGATCGACCACGTCCTTCAGCTCGATATCGAACGCGTGCGGTCCGTGCCAGCTGCCCCAGCACAGGTGGTAGCGCACCCGGTCCTCGGGCACGTTGCGCAGCGCATGGTTCAGCGCCTCGATGCGCAGCTCGCTTCGCTTGCGGAACGCGGCCATGCCCATCTGGAGGCCGATGCGGTCCCATAGCGCGACCAGCCAGGCGTCGTCGATCTGCAGCACGAC
>DASXRW010000176.1:0-2168 GCA_036506355.1 Burkholderiales bacterium | reverse complement strand
GAAGCGCTGCGCGAGCCAGTCGCGCACGAGATTCAGCACCAGCGTGTTGCCTTCGCTCATCAGGAAGTGATCGACGCCGGCGACGAGATGCAGATCGGTCGGCTGGCCGGCGTGCTGGAAAAGATCGATCGACTGCTCGGTCGGCGTCACCGTGTCGTTGGCCGGGTGCATGAGCAGCAGCGGCCGCGGCGCGATGCGGCCCACGACCTCATTCGCGGTGAAGGCGTACATGCTCTCCACCACCTCGAACGGGAATTCGAGGATCGAGCCGGGCGCAAGGTTGGTGCGCAGCTCAGGGCGGATCGGCACGATATCGAAGCGCGGCACCATCAGCGTTTGGCCGCGCGCCTTCATCTCCCTGCCCTTCTCCATCATGGCGGTGAAACGCTGCCAGGCCTCGGGCGAGGCGTGCTGCTTGCGGAATTTCTTCGCGCCGTCGCCCCAGCCGCCGGTCGAGATGCACGCCGCGATGCGCGGCTCGACACCGGCCGCGTAAACCGCGACCGCGGCGCCGAAGCTGTGGCCGTAGACGGCGATGCGCTCCTTCGTGACCTCGGGACGCGTCTGCAAATAGGTCAGGGCGTTGCGCGTGTCCTCGACCTGCTCGAGACAGATCACCCGACCGCGCGTGCCTTCGCTCTCGCCGCAGCCGCGCATATCGAAGCGCAGCGCGACATAGCCGAGCGAGGCAAAGAGCTCGGCGACGGTACGCGAGGTGCTGTTGTCCTTGTTGCTGCCGAAGCCGTGCAAGACCATGAATGCCGGCCGGCGCTCGCCCGGTTTCATATCGGCTGGGAGATGGAGGATGCCGGCGAGCTGCAGGCCGGCGCTGGAAAAGTGCACGCGTTGTTCCATCGCGCCAGCATAAACTAGCGCCCATGCGATGGCTCGTCCTCCTCCTCTACTGCGGGCTTGCGTTCGCGCAAAGCTATCCGTCCAAGCCGGTCAAGCTGGTGACGCCCTTCCCGCCCGGCGGCTCGGCCGATGTGATCGCCCGGCTGACAGCCCAGAAGCTCGCCGAAAACTTCGGCCAGCCCGTCGTGGTCGACAACCGCGGCGGCGCGGGTGGGCTGGTGGGCACCGAATATGCGGCGAAGCAGCCGCCCGACGGCTACACGCTGGTGCTGATCACGGGCGCGTACCCGGTGCAGGCGGCAATGCTCAAATCGATGCCCTTCGATCCACTGACGGACGTGGCCATGGTGTCGCTGCTGACGTCGTATCCATTCGTCATCAGCGTGCGCGCCGATTCGCCCTTCCGCTCGCTCGGCGACCTGATCGCGGCGGCGAAGGCCAATCCCGGCAAATTGAACTACCCCTCTTCCGGCATCGGCACCGTGCATCACCTCTCCGGTGAATTGCTCAATGCCATGGCGGGCATCGACATCACCCATGTGCCGTTCCGCGGCGGCGCGAGCCCGCTGACCGAGGTGCTCGGCGGGCGCGTCGACCTCCTGCTCGAGGCGATGACGCTCTCGATCGGCCAGATCCAGTCGGGGAAGCTCCGCGCGCTCGCGGTGACCTCGCGCGAGCGCTGGAAGGCGCTGCCTAACGTGCCCACGGTCGCCGAGACGGTGCCCGGGTACGAAGTGAATTCCTTCATCGGCCTTGGCGCGAGCGGCGGCACGCCGCGCGAGATCGTCGAGCGGCTGAACGCCGAGGTGCGTAAGGCACTGGCGAGCCCGGATACGCGCCAGCGCTTCATCGACCTCGGCGGCGAGCCGGGCGCCTCCAGCCCCGACGAGATGAAGGGCTTCATCGAGCGCGAGATCGCCAAGTGGCGCGAGGTGATCGCGCTGCGGCGCATAGAAAAGCAGTGAGGTTTCGCCGCTGGACGGTCCTCGCGTCGACCGCGGTTACCGCGGCGTGGCTCCTCTTCCGGCGCCGGCCGGCGCCCGGGCGCTTCACCCGCCGGATCTTTGTGGCGAGAGCCGGGACGCGCTTCTACCATCTGTACCTGCCGAAGGTGTACCGCGGACAAGCGCTGCCCCTAGTCGTGATGCTGCACGGCTGCAAGCAGAGCCCCGAGGACTTCGCCGCCGGCACGCGCATGAACCAGGCGGCGGACGAGCTCGGCTTCATCGTGGTCTATCCCGGCCAGGCGTGGCGCGCGATCGTCGAGCGTTGCTGGAACTGGTTCCGCGAACGCGACCAGCAGCGCGACGGCG
>DASXRW010000175.1:0-3599 GCA_036506355.1 Burkholderiales bacterium | reverse complement strand
AAAATCTGCGCCCACAGCCGCTCCAGCCAGACCGGCTGCAACCAATGCATCGACGTGTGCTCGAGCGGCGCGATTCGCGCCGACGGCGACCACGTCAAGGTCGAGCCGCATCTCTGCGCGGGCTGCGGCGGCTGCGCCACGGTGTGCCCGTCGGGCGCAATGACCTACGCCTATCCGCAGGTGCCGGACCTCGGCATGCGGCTGAAAACGCTGCTCGCGACCTACCGCGACGCCGGCGGCAAGGACGCCTGCATCGTGTTCCACGATGCCGAACTCGGCCGGCACGCGGTGCTCGCCCATGGCCGCCGGCACGGCCTGCCGGCGCGCGTGATTCCCTTCGAGTGCTTCCACGTCGCCTCGATCGGCATCGACCTCGTGCTCGGTGCGATCGCGTATGGCGCGAGCCAGGTGCGCATCCTCGTCACCGACAAGCTCGCGGACAGCTACATCGCCGCGCTCGAGCGCCAGTTCGGCTACGCGCAGACGATCCTTAGCGCGCTGGGCTACGCCGGCGCGCATGTGGGACTGGTTCGCGATTTACAGGAGTTGAAAATCCTGGCGCCGGCGGCGAGCGTGGCAAAGCCCGCGGTGTTCAACCTGTCGCCCGAGAAGCGCACGACACTCGACTTTGCGATCGATCACCTGGCCAAGCACGCGCCGACGCCGAAAGAACTGATACCGCTGAGCGCCGGGGCGCCGTACGGCGCCATCACGGTGAACAAGCAGACCTGCACGCTGTGCAAGGCGTGCATCGGCGCCTGCCCCGAGGCGGCGCTGCTCGACTCGCCCGATGCGCCGCGGCTGCGCTTCATCGAGCGCAACTGCGTGCAGTGCGGGCTTTGCGCGAGCACCTGTCCCGAGGACGCAATCCGGCTGGTGCCGCGGCTCAGTCTGGGGGCGCAGGCAAAAGAGCCCATCACGCTCAATGAGGCCGACCCCTTCAACTGTGTGCGCTGCGGCAAGCCGTTCGGCACCCGGCAGATGGTCGAGAACATGCTGGGCAAGCTGGGCGGCCATTCGATGTTTGCCGGCGGCACGCGCCGGCTGCAGATGTGCGGCGACTGCCGGGTCGTCGACATGATGGACAACAAGGCCGAAGCGCAGATCACCCCGCTCGGAAAATGAGTCCTCAATGAGCCTCGCGCCCGAGGAGCAGGCGAGGGCGAACTTCTATGCGCTCCTCTCGCGCCTCTTCTATGCGCCGCCCGATGCGGAACTGCTCGCGGCGCTGGCATCGGCGGATGAGCTCGAGGCGGACGACGAGATAATCGCGCAACGCTGGCGCGAGCTGTCGCGGGCCGCGGCGGCCGCCGACCCGGAGGCGGTGCGAGAGGAATACGAGACCGTCTTCGTCGGAACCGGGCGCGCGCCCATCACACTGTATACGAGCGCTTATTCCGTCCGTTACACCAACGAGATGCCGCTCGCGCCGCTGCGCGGGGAGCTCGCGGCGCTCGGACTTGCGCGGCGCAACGAGGCCGCCGAACCCGAAGATCACATAGCGGCGCTCTGCGATGCGATGCGGCATCTGATCGCTGAGCAGCAGCGCGATCTGGACGAGCAGCGGCGCTTCTTCGCGCGTTGGATCCAGCCCATCGTCGAGCCATTGTGCGATGCAATAGAGAAGAGCGAGCACACCTCCTTCTACAAACTTGTCGGACGAATGGCGAAAGCCTTCTTTTCTCTAGAGCAATCCGCTTTTGAAATGCTCTAGAATCGTTCGCGCATAACTACCAGATCGACGGAGGAGTTTCATGAGCGACCGCAGCAAACGTCTCTCGCGACGCAATTTCCTGTTGACTCTCGGCACCGGCGGCGCGGCGACTGCCGCGGCGGTCGTGGCGACCAGGACACCTTCCACCACGCCGACTCCGGCGAGCAAAGACAAGCGTGCTACGCGCGGCTACCAGCAGAGCGAGCACGTCAACAACTACTACCGCACCACCAAGGTTTAGGGAGCTCCACATGCTTCTGACCCGCAAAGCAGCCAGCCAAGCGGTTGCCCAACCTCGTCTGTCGCGCGGACTCACCAGCGCGGTGGCGAAGACGATGGATCGGCGCACGTTCCTCAAGCGTTCTGGTGTCGGCGTAGGCGCCGGCGCCGTGGCCTCGCAGCTGCCGTTCTCGATGATCGGCGCCGCGGAGGCGAAGGAAGAGCAGACGAGCGGCAAGATCGAAGTCAAGCGCACGGTGTGCACGCACTGCTCGGTCGGCTGCTCGATCGACGCGGTGGTGCAGAACGGCGTCTGGATCCGGCAGGAGCCGGTGTTCGATTCGCCGCTCAACCTCGGCGCGCACTGCGCGAAGGGCGCGTCGGTTCGCGAGCACGGCATGACCCACGAGTCGCACCGGCTCAAATACCCGGTGAAGCTCGAAGGCGGCAAATGGAAGCGCATCACCTGGGACCAGGCCTACGACGAGATCTCCAAGAAGCTGCTCGACATCCGCAAGGAAAGTGGGCCCGACGCGTTGTTCATCGTCGGCTCGTCGAAGCACAACAACGAGCAGTCGCAGCTCCTGTGCAAGTGGGCGCGCCTCTGGGGCACCAACAACACCGATCACCAGGCGCGCATCTGCCATTCGACCACCGTCGCCGGCGTCGCCCAGACCTGGGGCTACGGCGCGATGACCAACTCGTACAACGACGAGCAGAACTCGAAGTCGCTGCTCTTCCTCGGCTCGAATGCCTGCGAAGCGCACCCGGTGTCGATGCTGCACACCCTGCACGCCAAGGAGAACGGCTGCAAGGTGATCGTCGCCGACCCGCGCTTCACGCG
The DNA here is from genome assembly GCA_036506355.1 of Burkholderiales bacterium. Lineage (GTDB taxonomy): Bacteria > Pseudomonadota > Gammaproteobacteria > Burkholderiales > SG8-39 > SCGC-AG-212-J23. The sequence goes on along the minus strand of DASXRW010000175.1, from coordinate 822 downwards.
CACCGCGGCAAAGGCCGACATGTACGTGCGCACCCGCTCCGGGGGCGACGTGGCGCTGATCTTCGGCATCCTGCACCACGTGTTCAAGAACGGCTGGGAGGACAAGGAATACATCCGCGCCCGCGTCTACGGCATGGACAAGGTGAAGGAAGAGGTGATGGCGAAGTGGACCCCGGACAAGGTGACCGAGGTCACCGGCGTGTCGCAGGACGAGGTGTTCGCCATCGCCAAGACACTGGCCGAGAACCGTCCGGGCTTCATCATCTGGGCGATGGGCCAGACGCAGCACACCAACGCCAACGCCATCGTACGGGCGTCGAACATCCTGATGCTCGCGCTCGGCAATGTGGGGCGCTCGGGCGGCGGCTGCAACATCTACCGCGGCCACGACAACGTGCAGGGCGCGACCGACGTCGGCCCGAACCCGGACACGCTGCCGGGGTACTACCCGGTCGCGGTGCCCGGCTCGTGGGCGCACTGGGCAAAAGTGTGGAACGTCGACCTGGACTGGCTGAAGAAGCGCTATGCCTCCGAGGCGATGATGGCGAAGCCCGGCATGACGGTATCGCGCTGGATCGACGGGGTGCTGGAGAAGAACGAGGCCATCGACCAGGACCCGAACCTGCGCGCATTGTTCTTCTGGGGCCATGCGCCGAACTCGCAGTCGCGCGGCCTCGAGATGCTCGAAGCGATGAAGAAGCTCGACCTGATGGTGGTGCTCGATCCGTATCCTTCGGCCAGCGCCTCCATGTTCGCCAAGGTGCGCAAGGACGGCGCCTATCTGCTGCCGGTGGCGACGCAGTTCGAGACCGAGGGCTCGGT
>DASXRW010000174.1:0-1749 GCA_036506355.1 Burkholderiales bacterium | reverse complement strand
GACGAGGCGTGCACGTACGCGGGATGCGCACCATCGAGGTGGTTCTCGAGCATCAGCTTCCAGTTGCCGTTGTAGGCGTGCTTGAAGACGCCGCCCGCGATCTCGAGCTCGCCGCCGGGCGCGCGGTCGACCAGGTCGTCGAACGAGGCCTTGGCAGGGCCGAGGAACTCCTCGAGGCTGGGCCCATCGGCGGCGAGCGAAGCAAAGATGAAGCCGCAGTAGTTCTCCACCCTGGGCACGGCGCGCAACCGCAGCTCTGACAGCTTGCCGGGCGCATACCCCGAGGAGAACGGCACCGCCTTCAGCTCGCCGGCGCGGTCGTAGCTCCAGCCGTGATAGGGACAGACGAAGCGCTCGCCAATGGAGGAAGTGCGGCCGCTCGTCTCGGCGCAGACCATTGAGCCGCGGTGCGCGCAGCGATTCACCAATACATGGATGCCATCGTCGTGGCGCACGACAATGACCGGCTCGCGTCCCATGCGGGTGGTGAAGTAGTCGCCCGCGCGCGGCACCTGGCTCTCGTGCCCGAGCACCAGCCAGGCGCGGCCGAAGATGCGCTCCAGCTCGAGCTCGAAGATCGCCGGGTCGGCGTAGACCGAGCGGTGCACGCGGTCGGGCTGCACCAGCATCGCGAGTTGTTCGTTGGCGGCCATGCGAAAATTGACGAGCTGCCTAATGGTAAACCGATGGACCAAGGCACTGGCGCAGTGAAGCGCAGCGAGATCGCACGACGCATTGCCGACGAGCTCGCCGGCTGCGGGGTGAAGCTCGTCGCGAGCCTGCCCGACAACTGGATCAGCGAGCTCATCCGCCACCTCGACGGCGACGAGCGCTTCCGGCACGTGCCGGTCAACCGTGAGGAATCGGCGATCGGCCTGTGCGCCGGCGCCTACATGGGCGGCCTCGGCTCGGCGGCGCTGATGGGCGCCTCGGGCTTCATGACCTGCATCTACGCCATCACCAAGATCAACTACAGCTACGAGGTGCCGCTGCTGCTGCTCATGACGCTGCGCGGCAGCTTCGGCGACCACCACAAGCACCACATCTCGAACGGGCTCTACCTGCAGCCGGTGCTGCAGGCGATCGATCTGCCTTACATCATCGTCTCGCGCCCCGATGAGCTGGGGGCCATTGGCCGCGCCTACCACCACAGCCGCACGTTCGCGCGGCCGAGCGCAGTGCTCTTCGCCCGCGAGCTGCTGCGATGAAATACCTCGATTGCTTCCGTTTCCTCGCCGCTCGCCGCGGCGACGCGCTCGTCGTCACCTCTGCGGGCAACTCCGGCCAGGCCTGGTGGGCCGCGACGCGCGATTCCGAGCGCTCGTTCTATCTCGATGCGTCAATGAGCCTGTCGACCATGTTTGCCTCGGGGCTCGCCGCGGCCCTGCCGAAAAAGCGCATCTGGGGTTTCATGGGCGACGGCGCCTTCTGCATGAACCCGGGCATGCTGATGGTCGAGCGGCAGATGAACCTGCCCAACCTCACGCACTTCCTCGTTTCCAACCGCGTCTATGGCGCCACCTCCAACGCCGCGCTGCCGAACAGCGACGCGAACGACTACGCCGCCATCGCGCGCGGCTGCGGCCTCACGCGCATCCATACGTTCGGGAGCCTCGCCGAGCTCGAGCGCGGCTTCGACGCCGCGATGGGATCTGGCCATACTTTCGTGGTGCTGGAAGTCGAGCCGTTTTCGGAAGACGAGCAGAAGCTCGAGCAGCCGCCGTTCGACGGGCCGGAGATGAAGTACCG
>DASXRW010000173.1:0-3341 GCA_036506355.1 Burkholderiales bacterium | reverse complement strand
CTCGACGCGGTGCTCGACCATCGCCTCGCGCCCGGCACGAAGCTCAAGGAGCGCGAGCTCGCCGAGATCTTCGGCGCGAGCCGCGGCGCGGTGCGCGGCGCGCTCACGCGGCTCGGCCACAGCCTGCTCGTCGAGCTGCGCCCGAACCGCGGCGCCGTCATCGCCAACCCGTCGCCCGCGGAGACGCCCGATCTTTTCGAGGCGCGGCGCGTCATCGAGTCGGCGCTGATGCAGCGCCTCGCGCGCCAGATCACGGCGAAGCAGATCGCCGAGCTGCGCGCCTTCGTCGCCGAGGAACAGCGCGCGTACGACCGCGGCGACCGCAAGGCCGGCCAGCGCCTGTCGATCCGTTTCCACAAGCTGCTGTCGGAGTTTGCCGGCAATGCGGCGCTCGACCGCTTCATGGAGCACCTCATCTGCCGCACGCCGCTGCTCGCGCTCGCGCGCACCGGGCGCATCGCGTACTGCGGCGCTGCCGATCACCGCGAGGTGGTCGAGGCGCTGGCGAAGCGCGACGCCGCGGCCGCGGTGCGGCGCATGACCGAGCATCTGGCGAATGTCGAGCGCCAGCTCGTGCGCGAGGACCAGCCCGAGATGCCGCAGACCCTCGCGGCGGTGTTCAGCGCATGAGGCGTTTCCAGTATCACGAACCCGCCACGCTCGACGAGGCTGTGGCGCTTCTCGCTGCGCCCAATGCCCAGATCCTCGCCGGTGGCACCGACCTGCTGGTGGAGCTGAAGGAGCAGCTGCGCCGCGCCGATAGCGTCGTCAACATCAAGAGGGTTTCCGGCCTTGGCGGCCTGCGCTACGACAATGGGTTGCACATCGGTGCACTTGCCACGGCACGCGAAGTCGAGACGTCGCCCGTCGTGCTCGACAAGTATCGTTCGCTCGCGCAGTCGGTGCGCGAGCTCGGCTCGATCCAGGTGCGCCACCGCGCGACGATCATCGGCAACGTCTGCCGCGCCTCGCCTTCGGCCGACACCATTCCGCCGCTGATCGCCGACGGCGCGAGCATCCGCATCCGCGGTGCCGGCGGCGAGCGCGTCGTTCTGCTGGAAGACTTCTTTCTCGGGCCCGGCAAGACCGTGCTCAAGCCGGGCGACGTGGTGACCGAGATCGTCGTGCCGTCGCCGCCCGCGGGCACCGGCAAGATCTACATCAAGCACGGGCGGCGCAAGGCGATGGAGCTCGCGACCGTCGGCGTTGCGGTCACGTATGTTCCCGGCGTCGAGACCCGCATCGTCCTTGGCGCCGTGGCGCCGACGCCGCTCCGCGCCCGGCAGGCAGAAGACCTGCTGCGTGGCAAGCACCTGACCGACGAGCTGATCGAGAAGGCCGTGCAGGCGGCCGTGGCCGCATCGCGCCCGATCAGCAACGTGCGCGCGAGCGCCGAGTACCGGCGCGAGATGGTCGGCGTGCTGACGCGCCGCGCGCTCTCCAGCCTTCGATGAAAATCGCGCTCACCATCAACGGCGAAGCGCGCGAGCTCGCGCTCGAGCCCTACCGCAGCCTGCTCGACGTGCTGCGCAACGAGGCCGGCCTCACCGGCACGAAGAAAGGCTGCGACGTCGGCGACTGCGGTGCCTGCACCGTTCTCGTCGACGGCAAGCCGGTCAACTCCTGCCTGATGCTCGGCGTCGAAGCCGACGGCAGCGAGGTGCTCACGATCGAAGGGCTGCAGCCCGCTCCGAATCGCCTGCATCCGCTGCAAGAGGCGTTCATCCGGCTTGGCGGCGCGCAATGCGGTTTCTGCACGCCGGGGATGATCATGATGGCGGCGGCGCTGCTCGCCGAGAATCCTTCGCCGAGCGAAGAGGAGATCCGCTTTGGCATCGCGGGCAACATCTGCCGCTGCACCGGCTACACGAAGATCGTCGAGGCGATCCAGGCCGCGGCTAAGGAGCTCGCGTGAGCGCGGTCATCGGCAAATCGGTCCGGCGCCCCGACGTGCAGGGCAAGGTGACCGGCAGCGCGCGCTATGCCGGCGACCTCAATCTCGCCGGCATGCTGTACGCCAAGATCAAGCGCAGCACGGTGGCGCATGCGCATATCCGCCGTATTGATTTTTCCATGGCCTTGAAACTCGCTGGCGTTAAGGCAGTGCTCACGCACCAGAACGTGCCGCGCGTGCTGCATTACGGCTCGCCGCATCCGCGCTCGGCGTCGCTCGCCTGCGATCAATACATTCTCGACAGCAAGGTGCGCTATTGGGGTGAAGGCGTCGCTGCCGTCGCAGCGGCGAGCGAGGAGATCGCCGAGGAAGCGCTCGATCTGATCGAGGTGGTGTACGACGAGCTGCCTGCCGCGCTCACGCTGGAGCAGGCGCAGGCGCCTGGCGCACCGGCGGTTCATCAGCGCGAGGACAACCTGGTCGTCGATCCGGTCGTCGTGAAGCGCGGCGATGTGGAGCGCGGCTTCGCGCAGGCCGAGCTGGTGGTGGAGGGAACCTACGCGATGGGCCGGCCGACGCCGGCCTATATGGAGCCGAACGTCTGCGTCTGCCAGTGGGACGACGAAGGAAAGCTCACCATCTGGATTTCCACGCAGACGCCTTTCATGGTGCGCGGCATCCTCGCCGAGGTGCTCGGCTTGCCGCATTCCAAGGTCAAGGTGCTGGTCGACCACATGGGCGGCGGCTTCGGCGCGAAGCAGGATCTTTTCCAGACCGAGTTCCTGTGCGCGCTGCTGGCGCGCGAGACGCGGCGGCCGGTGCGCCTCGAGTACACGCGCAAGGAGACTTTCCTTGGCGGCCGCTCGCGCCACCCGGCGACCGTCTGGCTCAAGCAGGGCTTCCGCAAGGACGGGACGATCACCGCGCGCCAGGCGCTCGTGACGATGAACTCAGGCGCGTACGGCTCGCACGGCCCCGGCGTGACTGCCGTCGGCACGACGGCACTCACCTCGCTTTACCGCTGCGAGAACGTGTTGCTGGAAGGACGCTGTGTCTACACGAACACGCCGATCGCCGGCGCATACCGCGGCTACGGCGTGGTGCAGACCTATTACGCGCTCGACATCCAGATGGACGAGGCGGCCGCGAAACTCGGCATCGATCCCACCGAGCTCAAGCTGAAGAACGCCGTGCGCGAAGGCGATCTTTCGCCATCAGGACACCCGATCGTCGGGCACGGGCTCGAGGACTGCATCCGGCGCGGCATGCAGGAGACGCACTGGCCGCCGCCGAAGGCCGACGGAGCGGGTGCAGTGAAGCGCGGCTGGGGCATGGGCTGCGAGATGCACGGCTCGAGCGCCTATCCGGGAATCAAGGAGCAGGGCAACGCGACGGTGCGCATGAACGAGGACGGCACGGTGCAGCTCTTCACTGGCGCGACCGGCCT
>DASXRW010000172.1:0-4395 GCA_036506355.1 Burkholderiales bacterium | reverse complement strand
AGTCCCGCCTGCGCCATCATCTTCAGGTCGTTCGCGCCGTCGCCGATCGCCACCGTCTGCTCGCGCGCTGCGCCGAGCTCGGCCACCACCGCGGCGAACTTCGCCGCCTTGGCGTCGGCGTCGACGATATCGCCAATCAGCTCGCCGGTTAGCCGCCCATCGGCGGTCGCCAGACGGTTGGAGATCGTGTAATCGATGCCGAGGCGCTCCTTCAGCCGATCGGTGAAGAAGGTGAAGCCGCCGGACACCAGCAACAGCTTCACGCCGTGTTTCTTGCAGGCCGCCAGCAGGTCTTCCGCCCCCGGCGTGAGGCGCAGGCGCTCGTCGTACACGCGCTTGAGCGCCGCGTCCTGCAGTCCCTTTAACAGCGCCACGCGCTTGCGCAGGCTCTGCGGATAGTCGAGCTCGCCGCGCATCGCCTGTGCGGTGATCGCGGCGATCTCGGTCTTGCAGCCCGCCATGTCGCCGAGCTCGTCGATGCACTCGATGGTGATCAGCGTCGAGTCCATGTCCATCGCCAGCAGCTTCAAGTCGCCGAAGCGCCGTCCCTCCGGCATGAAGGCGAAGTCGATATGCGCCTTCTCGCAGTACGGTGCGATCGCATCCGCCAGCGCGGCGCCGTGCACGCGCCACGCGTGGTTATTGATGCGATGGATACGCGTCGAGCCGGCGAAGCCGGCAAGGTGCTGCGCCTGCTCGGCGGTCATCGAGGGCCCCTGGACGACCAGATTCACAAAATGGTGACTGTCACCATTTAGGCGTTTATCAGGCGGCGAGCTGCAGCAGGATGTCCTTCACCGCTTGGGCGCGCTCCTGCCAGACGGGGAGCTTGGCGTCGACGCGCAGCCGGTCGGGGCCGGCGAGGCGCGCGGCGCGGCCCTTCTTGCGGATGAACTCGATCACCTTGCCGCCGTCGAGCGGCGGGTTCTTGACGAACTGGAGCTGCACCGCCTCGTGCGTGGCGTCGACGCGCGTGACGCCGAGCGGCCGCGCGGCGAGGCGCACCTCGTGGCACTGGATCAGCGCGCGCGCCGGGTCGGGCAGGTCGCCGAAGCGGTCGACGAGCTCCTCGCGCAGCGCGTCGAGCTCTTCGCGCGTCTCGGCATCGGCGAGGCGTTTGTAGATCGAAAGGCGCTCGTGCACGTCGCTGCAGTAGATCTCGGGCAAGAGCGCCGGCACGTGCAGGTTGACTTCGGTGGAAATGTCGACCGCATCGTCGACGTCCGCCGCCTTGCCGGCCTTCAGTCTGCGCACCGCCCTGTCCAGCATCCGTGTGTAGAGCGAGAAACCGACTTCCTGGATCTCGCCCGACTGCGATTCGCCGAGGATCTCGCCCGCGCCGCGGATCTCGAGGTCGTGCATCGCGAGATAAAAGCCGGAGCCGAGCTCTTCCATCATCTGGATCGCCTCAAGCCGCTTCTTCGCCTGCGCGCCGAGCGCGTCTTCCGGCGGTGTGAGCAGATAGGCGTAGGCCTGGTGGTGCGAGCGCCCGACGCGGCCGCGCAGCTGGTGAAGCTGCGCCAAGCCGAACTTGTCGGCGCGGTTGATGACGATGGTGTTGGCGTGCGGATTGTCGATGCCGGTCTCGATGATGGTCGAACAGATCAGCACGTTGGAGCGCTGCGCGGTGAAATCGCGCATCACGCGCTCGAGCTCGCGCTCCGGCATCTGGCCGTGCGCCACCGCGATGCGCGCCTCCGGAAGCAGGCGCACGAGCCGCTCGCGCATGCGCTCGATGGACTCGACCTCGTTGTGCAGGAAATAGATCTGGCCGCCGCGCTTGAGCTCGCGCATCATCGCTTCGCGGATCAGGCCCTCGGAAAATGGCGCCACGAAGGTTTTGATCGCCAGTCGCCTTTCCGGCGCGGTGGCGATCACCGAGAAATCGCGGATGCCCTCGAGCGACATGGCGAGCGTGCGCGGGATCGGCGTCGCGGTGAGCGTGAGCACGTCGACCTCGGCGCGCAGGCGCTTGAGCGCCTCCTTCTGCCGCACGCCGAAGCGGTGCTCCTCGTCGATGATCACCAGCCCCACGCGCGGCAGCTTGACCTCGCGCCCGAGCAACTTGTGCGTGCCGATGACGATGTCGAGCTCGCCGGTGGCGAGCTTCCCCAGGATTTCATTGCTTTGTTTGGCGGTCTTGAAGCGCGACAGCTCGGCGATGCGCACCGGCAGCTCCGCGAAGCGGTCGTTGAAGGTCTGGAAGTGCTGCTCGGCGAGCAGCGTCGTCGGGCAGAGCACCACCACCTGCTTGCCGTCGGCGACGGCGACGAACGTGGCGCGCAGCGCCACCTCGGTCTTGCCGAAACCGACGTCGCCGCAAACCAGGCGATCCATCGGCTTGCCGGAGGCCATGTCGGCGATAACCGCTTCGATCGCCTGCGCCTGGTCGGGCGTTTCCTCGAAGCCGAAGCCGGCGGCGAAGGCCTCGAGATCGTGCTGCTGGATGCCGAAGGCATGGCCGTGGCGCGAGGCGCGCTTCGCGTAGAGCGCGAGGAGCTCCGCCGCCGTGTCGCGCACCTGCTTCGCCGCGCGCGCCTTCGCCTTGTCCCATTGGCCGCTGCCGAGCTTGTGGAGCGGCGCCTCCTCGGGTTGCGCGCCGCTGTAGCGGCCGATCACGCCGAGCTGCGAGACGGGGACGTACAGTTTGTCGTCGCCTTCGTAGACGAGGAGCAGGAACTCGGCCTTGCCGTCTTCCAGGTCGAGCGTCACCAGCCCCTGGTAGCGCCCGATGCCGTGCTCTTCATGCACCACCGGGTCGCCGATCTTGAGCTCGGAAAGATCGCGCAGCATGCCCTCGACCGAGCTCCTCTTCTCGACCGCGCGCGTGCGCCGGCGCACCACGCCGGCATAGAGCTCGGCCTCGGTGACCACCGCCCAGCCTTCGGCGGGCACGACGAAGCCATGCGCGAGCGGCGCCACGCCGAGCACGAACGAGGCGGGATTCGACTGGAACTGCTCGAAGCTCGCGGCTGCGGCGGGTTTGAGGCCGTACTCGGCGAAGTACGTGGCCATGGTTTCGCGCCGGCCGGGCGACTCGGCGGCGACGAGGACACGCAGCTTGCTGTCAGCGAGAAACGCTTTCAGCCCCGCGAGCGGATCCTGCGCCCGCCGGTCCACCGCCAGCGGCGGCAGCGAAGTCGTGGCGAGCGGGCCTTCGCCCGGCTCGTCGGTCTCCTGCACATCGAGGCGCGGATGGTCCTTGGCGCGCAGATAGAACTCTTCCGCCGGCACGAACATCTCCGGCGGCGCGAGCAGCGGCCGGTCCGGATCGCCGCCCTGCATGCGATAGCGCGAGTTGATGTCGCGCCAGAAATCGGTGATCGCCGAGGAGACGTCGCGATGCAGAGCCAGGGTGGAGCCCTTGGGCAAATAATCGAACAGCGTCGCGGTGGCCTCGAAGAACAGCGGCAGGTAGTACTCGATGCCCGCGGCCGGCACGCCGTTCGAGACATCGCGGTACAGGCGCTTCTTCGATGGATCGCCTTCGAAGAGCTCGCGCCAGCGGCTGCGGAAGCGCGCGCGGCCGGCGTCGTCGAGCGGAAACTCGCGCGCCGGCAGCATGCGGATCTCGTTCACGCTGTAGAGCGTGCGCTGGGTATCCACATCAAACGTTTTGATGGAGTCGATCAGCTCATCGTCCAGGTCCAGGCGGTAGGGCAGCGCGCTGCCCATCGGAAAGAGATCGATCAGGCCGCCGCGCACGCAGACTTCGCCGGGCGCCACGACCTGCGTCACATGCTGGTAGCCCGCGGTCGCGAGCTGCACTTTCAGCTGATCGAGATCGAGCTCGGTGCCGGTGCGCAGGAAAAACGTGAGCGCGGCGATATACGCAGGCGGGCACATGCGTACCAGCGCCGTGGGCGTGGGCACGATGGCGACCTCGAACTCGCCGCGCTGGATGCGATAAAGCGTCGCGAGGCGCTCGGAGACCAGATCGTGGTGCGGCGAGAACTGGTCGTAAGGCAGCGTCTCCCAGTCGGGCAGGAGACAGACGCGCAGCTGCGGCGAGAACCAGGCGATCTCATCGAGCAGACGCTGCGCATCGAGCGCGGTCGCGCTGACCACCGCGATCGGATGCTCTTCCTGCGCGAGGCGCGCGAGCGCGAGCGCGTCAGCCGAACCGGCGAGCCGGGTATAGCGTCTGCGGGCGGGAAGCGGATCGCGCTGCATCAAGAGACAAAGCGTGTAATTATATCGTCCTGAATTAAAACAACTTTGGCCACCTTCGCCCTGATTCCCGCCGCCGGCAGTGGTACGCGCATCGCGGCCGGCAGCCCCAAGCAATACCTCGCGCTCGCGGGCAAGCCCATGCTGTGGCACGCGATTCGTGCACTTTGCGTGCCGCAGGTCGCGGCCGTGTTCGTTGTACTCGCGGCGAATGACGAGCAGTTC
>DASXRW010000171.1:0-3598 GCA_036506355.1 Burkholderiales bacterium | reverse complement strand
CTCGGCGAGGCTGCCGGCGTCGGCGCGGCCGGTGCCCGCAAGATCGAGCGCCGTGCCGTGGTCGACCGACGTGCGGATGAAAGGCAGGCCGAGCGTGACGTTCACGCCGCGGCCGAAGCTCGCGTACTTCAGCACCGGCAGCCCCTGGTCGTGATACATGGCGAGCACGCAATCGGCCTGGCGCAGCCGCTCGGGCACGAACAGCGTATCGGCGGGAATCGGACCCTTGGCGTCGATGCCGCTCGCGAGCGCCGCGGCAATCGCGGGCGCGATCACCTCCATGTCCTCGCGCCCCAGGTGACCCGCTTCCCCGCTATGGGGATTGAGCCCGGCGACGAGGATGCGGGGCTTTGCGATGCGGAAGCGGCGCCTGAGATCGGCATCGAGCACCCGCAGGGTGCTGAGCAAGCCGTCGGAGCTGATCGAGCGCGGCACATCGGCAAGCGCGAGATGCGTGGTGGCGAGCGCGACGCGCAGGCCGCCGCCGACCAGCAGCATCACGACCTGGGCGCCACCGGCATGCTCGGCGAGATATTCGGTATGGCCGGTGAAGGCGATGCCGGCATCGTTGATCACGCTCTTTTGCACCGGGGCGGTCACCATCGCCGCGAACTCGCCCTGCAGACATCCCTGCACGGCGCGGTCGAGAACTGCCAGCACATAGCGGGCGTTTGCTGGGTCGAGCCGGCCGGGAATCGCCGGGCGAGCGAGCGGCACGTGCTCGATGCGCGGGCAGCCGGCGAGGATCGAGCGGTCGCCGATGACGACGAGCTCCGCTTTTTGAGTTTGCTGCGCGAGCCTAACGCACAGCTCGGGGCCGATGCCGGCGGGCTCGCCGGAAGTAAGCGCGATGAGCGGTTTAGCGTTCCTCAAGCCGCAGCTCGACGTAGGTCTGGTCGCGCAGCTGCCGCAGCCATTCCTGGTAGGCCTCGTCGGCCTTGCGCTCCCGCAGCGCCTGGCGCGCCTGCATGCGACGGCGCTCGGGACTGAGGTCGCTCGAGCGGCGCTCGAGCACCTGGATCAGGTGGTAGCCGAAGGGCGTGCGCACCGGCTGGCTCACTTCGCCGACCTTGAGCTCTTCGTAGGCGCGCTCGAATTCGGGCACGGTGTCGCCGGGATAGACCCAGTCGAGCTCGCCGCCACGCGCCGCGGTGCCATCGTCGGAGTGCACGCGTGCCAGCTCGGCGAAATCGGCGCCGCCGGCGATGATGCGCTCGCGCAGATCGATGAGCTTGCGGCGCGCCTCGGACTCGGAAACCGCTTCGTTCGTCCGGATCAGGATGTGGCGCATGCGGGTCTGCAGCACCGGGGCTTGCGCGCCCGCGCCGCGGCGATCGACCAGCTGCAGGATGTGGAACCCGGCGGGGCTGCGCAGCGGCTCGCTCACTTCGCCCGGCTTCATCTTCGAGAGCGCCTCGGCGAACAGCTCGGGCAACCGCTCGTGGCTGCGCCAGCCGAGCGCGCCGCCTTGCAGCGCGTCGGGCGCGTCGGAAAAACTCGCCGCCACGCGCGCGAAGGCCGCGCCGCCCCTCGCCTCGGCGAGCGCCTGCTCGGCGCGCTCGCGCGCCTGCCGGATGCGCTCGGGGCTCGCGCCCTCGGGCAGGCGCACCAGGATGTGGGCGAGGTTGTATTCCGCGCCTTCCGGCCGCGACTTGAGCTGCTCGAGGAAGACGTCGATTTCGGTCTCGCTCACCTGCACGCGGTTCTCAACTTCGCGCTCGCGCAGGCGCGCCATCATCATCTGCTGGCGCACGTCGTTCCTCCAGCCGTCGAAGGACACGCCGTCGGACTCGAGCGTGCGGCGAAAATCGGCGAGCGTCATCTTGTTCGACTGCGCGATGCGCTCCACCGCGCGGTCGAGCTGCAGCTCGTCGATGCGGATGCCGCTGTCGCGCGCCATCTGCAGCTGCGCCTTGTCGAGGATCAAGCGCTCGAGCATCTGGCGCTCGAGCACCGGGCGCTCCGGCGCGGGCGTGCCCTGGCGGGCGAGCTGCCGCTCCGCCATGCCGACCGCCTCGTGCAGCTCCGAATAGGTGATCACTTCCTTGTTGACCACGGCCACGATGCGATCGACCAGCGTCACACCGTGGGCCAATGGAGCCGCCAGCATTGCGGCGAGGATCAGCAGCCTGCGCATCTAGAACACCTGTTCGAACGGCAGCCGCGCCCGGCCGCTCGGCGGCGTCAGCGACGGATCGGCCCGGTTGATCACGGAATAGCCCGGCACGTCTCTTCTCAATAGCTGCACCGCTTCGGCGGTGCCGATCTGCCCGACCCCGCTGAACTCCAGCTGGAAGATGATCGCCGTCGAGGTCACGTCGGCGGCGGCCTGGATGCGCTGCACGACGAAGCGAAACACCCAGCAGCCCGCGTTGTATTCGGCGCCGGCCAGCCCTTCGAGCAGCCGCCGATCGAGCAGGGAGTAATTGTAGCGCCCGACGCCGTACCAGCCGCCGGCCACCGGCCACTGCCCGGAGATATCGACCTGCCGCAGGATATCGCGCTGGAAGCGGTAGCTGGCGTTCGCCACCTTGGCGATCTCCGGCGCGTAGCGCATCGACACGCCGTAGCGCTCGGCGCGGCTCTTGTACGGGTTGTATTGCGTGGTGGCATCGAAGCTGAAGGCCTGCGTGACGCGGCCGCCCACGGAAGTGAGCACGTCGGATTCGCTCGCGAGGCGCAGCGTGGAGCCGGGGCTCAAGGCGACCCGCTCCTCGTGGAAGTAGAAGCGCTGCCCGAGCGTGGCGCGGAACCTCTCCTGCCCGTCGCCCTGGAGGAAGCGCGTGGTGAGGGCGAGCGTCGCCTGGTTGGCATCGCCGAAGCGGTCGCCGCCGATGAAGCGGTTCTCGGTGAAGAGCTGCGGGTAGTTGAAATCCGCGAGCGTCGTGTCGAACAGCGGGATGTGGTCCTGGTTGCGATAAGGCACGTAGACGTAGAAGAACCGCGGCTCGAGCGTCTGCGTGAGCGGCTGGCCGAACAGGCGCGCGCCGCGCTCGAAGACGAGCCCGCTGTCGAGGCTGAGCCAGGGCAGGCCCACCGAAGGATTGGTCGGCTCGCCCTCCGCGGAGCGCTCGAGCTGGTAGCTGCTGTAGCGCAGCCCCGCCTTTGGCGTGACGTACCAGCCGGGGGCGATGTGCGGCGCGGCGAGCGTCGGCGCGAAGCTCGCGCGCGATCCCTCGACGAGCGTCGGATGAACGAAGCGCACGTACTCGCCGGGCAGCGCGGTATCGAACTTCCCGGCGATGTCGTTGTAGCTCGCGGAGGCGTTGAGCTGCGGCAGGCGATGGTACGGCGGCACGATCGGCGCGAGCGGATCCTGCAGGGTCTGGAAGCGCTGCATGCGCGCCTGGCCGGTGTAATTGCCGCCCGGCAGCGTGCCGTTCTTCGTGATGAAGGCGTCCTGCGGCAGGTTGCCCACCGAGACCTGCTTCACCTGGCTCGCGAGATCCACGAAGTAGCGCTCGTCCGAGACCCGGTTGTAGTCGACCTGTCCGGTGAGGCCCGGCGAGAAGTTCTGAGTGTGCAGCCACGACAGTCCCGTGCGCGTGCGGCCGAAAACCGGATCGTCCGGCAAATATTCGTAGCGCAGCTCGCCCAC
>DASXRW010000170.1:0-3026 GCA_036506355.1 Burkholderiales bacterium | reverse complement strand
GAGTTCGAGGTCTACGGCGTGCCAATGTCGGAGTCGCGCGAGCGCTTCGAGGAAGCGATCGGCATGATCCTCAGGATGTGGACCGAGGAGCGCGTCAACATCCGCGGCAAATATTGGAACCTGGAAGATGTCAGGCTCATGCCGCGCGTCGTGCAGAAGCCGCATCCGCCAGTGTGGGTCGCCGCGATCTCCACCGAAGAGTCCTTCGTCTACGCGGCGAAGAACGGTTTCAACCTGATGATCGTGCCCTACGCCGGCAAGCCCGGGCAGCTGCAGGAGTTCGTGAAGATGTACCGGCGCCTATGGGCGCAATCGGGGCACAGGGCCGGCGCGGAACAGGTGCAGGTGGCGCAGTTTGGCTACGTCGCCGAGAAGCGCGACGAGGCGATGGCGGGCTTCCGGCGCATCTGCAAGCGCTACCTGGAAACCTTCGCCGACGCGGTGCAGTCGTGGCAGGGAAAGTCCTCGGACCAGTATCCGGGCTACGACAAGATGGTCGCGAGCATCCTCGCCACCACGCCGGAGAAGATCATCGAGCAGGGCGGCGCTTTCGTCGGCACGCCCGACGATGTCGTCGAGCAGGTGCGCCGCTGCCGCGAGGTGTTCGCGGGAGACATCGAGCCGTCGATGCAGATCAACTTTGGCGGCTCGAGCGACGCCGAAGCATTTCGAACGCTGGAACTGCTCGCGTCGCGCGTGATGCCGAAGTTCAGATAAAAAAATCGGGGTCAGGCCCCGATTTTTTTGTTCAGCTTGGTTTCGGCGGCGCCGGCGGCGGAGGTGGCGTGCCCGCCGGGGGCGGCGGAGGCGGTGGCGCGGCCTGCCGCTGGTAGCCGGCGCGCGGCGCGTAGCGACTGGCGGCCATCGGAATTTGGTGGCCTTTGGCGTACATGCACTGCTGGTAGCCGAAATCGTAGCGCTGCTGCAGCGAGTAGCCGGACTGTTGCGATGCGCCGGTGCCGGCAAGCGCGCCACCGGCGAGGCCAATGCCGGCGCCGACGCCCGCACCAGAATTGCCGCCCATCAGGCCGCCGGCCGCCGCACCGATGGCAGTGCCGACCACCGCGCTCTTCACCGCGCTATCGGTCTGCGCTTGGGCCGCGGTCGTGCCGCCGATCTGCGAGGACGCAAACTGGCGGCAGTCGTTGTCGTCGAAGCGGAACTGGTCAAAGCTCTTGCCCGAGCCGGGCAGCACCATCACGCTCGGGCCCGAGGGCGGCGGCGTCGCGCAACCGGCGAGGACCGCCGCTGCGGCGACAGCGGCAAAGGCAAGTTTCATTGGGCGGGCGGAGGCGCCGGCGGCACGGCTTTCCAGCCGCTCGGGCAGTCCTTGACGTAGGGGTAGTAGCCGCGCGAGGTCTCGCAGTAATACCAGTAGCCCGACTGCAGCGGCTGGTCGCTGCGCTCGACGTATTGCGTGGGACCGGGTGGGGCGGCGACGACCATCGGCGGGTAGTACATCGGCGCGGGGTAGTAGTACGGGTACGGGCCCCAATACGGTCCCGGTCCCCAGTAGGGACCGAAGCTGAAGCCGAGCGATACCCGCGGCCCGTGGTGGTGCCAAGCGAAGGCCGAGCCGGCGCCAAGGACGCCGGCCGCGGCGAGCGCGAGACCGATCAGCAGTTTCGACGGCTTTTTCATACGTAGCTCCGTCTCCTTGGACAGCAGGTTAACCGCCGGGTGCCGCCCAAGGGGTAACGGATTGTTACAACCTATTTCGGCTGCTCGGTGATGCGCAGGTAGGGTTTGGGCGCCTTCCAGCCCTTCGGGAACAGCTTTTTCGCCTCTTCGTCGTTGACCGAGCCGGCGATGATCACGTCCTGCCCCTGTTTCCAGTTGGCGGGGGTCGCCACCCGGTGCTTCGCGGTGAGCTGCAGTGAATCGAGCGCGCGCAGCACCTCGTCGAAGTTGCGTCCCGTGGTCATCGGATAGAAGAGCATCAGCTTGATCTTCTTGTCGGGGCCCACCAGGAACACGGTGCGCACCGTGGCGTTGTCTGCCGGCGTGCGCTTGCCCGGCACCGCTTCGGCGGGCAGCATGTCGTAGAGCTTGGCGACCTTCAGCTCCGGGTCGCCGATCATCGGGTAGTTGGGCGCGGTGCCCTGCGTCTCCTCGATGTCCTTCGACCACTTCTTGTGGTCCTCGACCGGGTCGGCCGACAGGCCGATGATCTTCGCGTTGCGCCGGTCGAACTCGCCCTTCATCTTCGCCATGGTGCCGAGCTCGGTGGTGCACACCGGCGTGAAATCCTTGGGGTGCGAGAACAGCACCGCCCACTTGTCGCCGATCCAATCGTGGAAATCGATACGCCCTTCGGTGGTGTCCGCCTGGAAATTGGGCGCGGTGTCGCCGATACGCAAGGTCATGAGAGCCTCCTGGGGTATGGGCGTCGAATGGTAGCTCCAGTGCGCTCGCCGTTGAGATAATTTTTCGAATTCCCGCACCATAGGGCGGTTTCAAGTACGCCCGCCCCCGGCTACCTGCCGCGGTGCAGGGCCCAGGCGACGCTTTGATGGCATCCGGCCGCCACATTGCGGGCAGCCCGCGTCCCTTTGCGCCGACCCGCGCACCGCAGTACAGTAGCGAATTAGTTTGGGGGCCAAACAAATGCGCCACGCGCACGTGCCATTGCTGGTCAACGGCGAAGCAGTCGAGGCTTCGTTCGCCCCCTACAAGACCCTGCTCGAGGTGCTGCGCGAGGACCTCGGCCTCACCGGCACCAAGCACGGCTGCGAGCTCGGCGAGTGCGGCGCCTGCGCGGTGCTCATCGACGGCGAGCCGCAGCTCTCGTGCCTCATGCTCGCTCTCGAATGCGAAGGCCGCTCCATCGATACGGTGGAAGGCCTCGCCCGCGGCGCCGAGTTGCATCCGCTGCAAGCCGCCTTCGCCGACCTCGGCGCCGCGCAGTGCGGCTACTGCACGCCGGGCATCCTGATGACCGCCAAGGCGCTGCTCGCGCGCGAGCCGCATCCCTCGCGCGAGCGCATCAAGGAAGCGATCTCCGGGAATCTTTGCCGCTGTACCGG
>DASXRW010000169.1:0-10880 GCA_036506355.1 Burkholderiales bacterium | reverse complement strand
CCTGCGCGAGATAGGTCACGTGCCCGCGATGCAGGATGTCGAAGACGCCGTTGGTGAACACCAGCGGGCGCGCGAGCTGGGCGAGCCACTCGAGGGAGCGCGGATCGCGGATCTTCGCTTCGAAGTCCGCCGGCACTACGACTTCGGCTTGGACGCCTGGGGCGCCTGGCGCGGACGGCAGAGCTCGCTGCCTTCGCAGTATTCGAACACCTTCACGACCTTGCGCACGCCGCCGGTGTTGCGCGCGATATCGACGGCTTCGTCGGCCTCGACCTGGGTGACGAGGCCCATCAGGTAGACCACGCCGGACTCGGTGACCACTTTGATATGCACCTGGCTGAGGGCCTTGGCGTCGAGCAGGCGTCCGCGCACCTTCAGCGTGAGGTAGGAATCGTTGCCGCGCGAGGCAAGCGAAGAGATGCCGGAGATCTGCAGGTCGTTGGTCACGTCGCGCACCGTCGGCACCGCGCGCACGATCTTCTCGGCCTCGACACGGCTGCGCTCGTCGGGGACTTCGCCGCTGAGCAGCGCCAGGCGGTTGTAAGAGGTCACGTTGACGTGCACGGTGCCGCCGAAGCGGTCGCTCACGCGGTTGGAGGCGCGCACCTCGATCGACTCGTCGTCGATCTGCGTGCCGGTGGTGCGTCGGTCCTCGAGCGAGCTGTAGGCGGCCGCGCCGCCGGCGCCGATCACCACGGGCACGCAGCCCTGCAGCGCAGCCGCCGTGGCTGCGAGCAAGGGGAGGATCGCCCGCCTCATGGCTTCGCTCCGAAAAGCTGGAAATCGATGGCATCGCACAGGCAGTGCAATACCAGCAGATGCACTTCCTGGATGCGGGCGGTGCTCTTGTGTGGCACACAGATGTGCACGTCGTCTGCGCTGAGCAAGGGCGCCATCTTGCCGCCGCCGTTGCCGGTGAGCCCGATGACGCGCACGCCGAGCTCGTGCGCCGCGTGCAGCGCCTCGATCACGTTGGCGGAATTGCCGCTGGTGGAAATGGCGAGCAGCACGTCGCCCCGGCGGCCGATGGCGCGCAGCTGCTTGGCGAAGACCTGCTGGTAGGCGTAGTCGTTGGCGATCGAGGTCAGCGTGGAGCTGTCGGTGGTGAGCGCCAACCCGGCGAGCGGCGGGCGCTCGGCTTCGAAGCGGTTGACGAGCTCGGCGGCAAAATGCTGCGCATCGGCGGCCGAGCCGCCGTTGCCGCAGGCAAGCGCCTTGCCACCGTTTTTGAGCGACTCGGCGAGCATCGATCCGGCCTTGGCGATCGGCGCGCCCAGAACCTCGGCGGCCTGCTGCTTGAGCTTCGCACTCTCGGCGAAATGCGCAGCTACGCGGCCGAGGAGCTTCACATCTGCGGATTGCATGAGCGCGCCGATTTTACACGCTCACTCGGCATACACCTCGAACTCGATGCGCCGTGCCGGGTTCGGATGCGGCGACAGCCGGCTGATGCGCGCACGCAGCGCCTCGCCGCGGTCGAGTCCCCAGGCGAGCGCGGCGTTCTCGCGCCGCGGCACGTAGCCGAGCTTTCGGCCGCGCCACGACAGGCTCACGGCGTTCGCGTCGTGCGGGTTGTCGCGCTCGCGCTCCAGCGCGAGCGAATCACCGACCCTGAGCTCGTCCCAGACTTCGGCCGCTGCGTGGTAGCGAAAGCCGGCGAGCGCCGAGCTCTGCACCACCAGGCGCACCGTGGGCTGGGCGGCTGCGAGCCCCGTCCAGAGCGCAACGCACAGCGCGCTACTCGCCAAACGCGTTGCGAATCCACTGCACATGGCGCGGCGGCCCGTCGACCAGGAATACATCGAAGCGGCAGGCCGCGTCGGGCCGCCGCGTGAGGTAGAGCCGGGCGGCGGCGATCAGCCGCGCGCGCTTCGCGGCGGTGACGCTCTCGGCGGCGCCACCGAAGCCGCCGGGTGAGCGCATGCGCACCTCGGCGAATACCAGCGTGCCGCGCTCCTCGGCGATCAGGTCGATCTCGCCGAAGCGGCAGCGCCAGTTGCGCTCGACCAGCTTCAGGCCGGCTGCGCGCATCAGCTCGGCGCAGAGATCCTCGGCTCGCGCGCCCTCGCGGTTCATGGCAGGCTTAACGAATGGAGCCTCGCCCCGGTTGACGGGAACGCTGCCGTTGTGACTGGGACACTATTTGTCGTCGCCACGCCGATCGGCAATCTCGCCGACGCGAGCGCGCGCGCGATCGAGACGCTGCGCGCCGCGGACGTCGTCGCCTGCGAGGACACGCGCACCAGCCGTACGCTGCTTGCGCACTACGGCATCAGCGCGCGCACCGTGGCGCTGCACGAGCACAATGAGCGCGCCACAACGAAGACGCTGATCGACGCGCTGCGCGCGGGCAAGAATGTCGCGCTAGTGACCGACGCGGGCACGCCGGCGCTCGCCGACCCCGGCGCCTGGCTGGTGGCGCAAGCGCACGCCGCCGGCATCCGCGTGAGCCCGCTGCCCGGCCCGAGCGCCGCCGCCGCGGCGATCTCGGCATCGGGCTTCGCCGCGAGCCGGTTCCTGTTCGCCGGGTTTCTCCCCGCCCAGGCCGCCGCCCGGCGCAAAGCGCTGGAAGCCCTCGACTTGCCCTGGCCGGTCGTCCTCTACGAGGCGCCGCATCGGCTGCGGGAAACGCTCGAGGACATGCTGGCGCGCTTCGGTGCAGAGCGCGAGATCGTCCTCGCGCGCGAGCTCAGCAAGAAGTTCGAGGAAGTCGCGCGCCTGCCGCTCGGCAATGCTTTGGATTGGCTGGCTCATCCCCATCGGGAACAGGGCGAGTTCGTGCTGGTACTTGCGGCCGGCGAGGAGCGTCCCGCGGAGAGCGTCGATGCCGAACGCGTGCTCGACGTCCTGCTCGAGGCGCTCGCGCCGAGCGAAGCCGCCAAGCTCGCCGCGCGCATCACCGGGCTGCCGAAAAGCGAGCTCTACCGCAACGCGCTCCACAGGACGAAAGGCGGAGCAAAGTAAAATCGCGGCGATGGACCGCATCACGCTCAGGCGGCCGGACGATTTCCATGTGCACCTGCGCGACGGGCCGGCGATGGCGTCGGTGCTCGCCGACACGGCGCGGCGCTTCGCCCGCGCGATCGTGATGCCGAACCTCAAGCCGCCGATGCGCACCACGCAGCAGGCCTTGCACTACCGCGACCGCATCCTCGGCGAGCTACCCGACGGCGCCGAGTTCGAGCCGCTGATGACGCTCTACCTCACCGACGACACGCCGCCCGAGGAGATCGCGCGCGCCAAGCTCTCCGGCCGCGTCCACGGCGTCAAGCTCTACCCGGCGGGGGCTACCACGCATTCCGATGCCGGCGTGACGCGCATCTCGCGCTGCTTCCATACGCTCGAGAAAATGGAGGAAGTCGGCCTGCCGCTCCTGGTGCACGGCGAGTCGACCGATCCGGCGATCGATGTGTTCGACCGCGAGCAGGCCTTCATCGAGGAAATCCTCGGCCCCACGCTCGAGCGCTTCTCGCAGCTCAAGGTGGTGCTCGAGCACATCACCACGCGCGACGCGGTGCAGTTCGTGGAGGTCACCGGCGCGAACGTCGCCGCCACCATCACCGCGCACCACCTGCTCATGAACCGCAACGCGCTTTTCATGGGCGGCATCCGGCCGCATCACTACTGCCTGCCGGTGCTCAAGCGCGAAGAGCATCGCGAAGCGCTGGTCGAGGCCGCGACCTCGGGCAACCCGAAGTTTTTCCTCGGCACCGACAGCGCGCCGCATGCGCGCGCGGCGAAGGAGGCCAGCTGCGGCTGCGCCGGCATCTACACCGCGCATGCCGCGATCGAGCTGTACGCCATCGCCTTCGAGGAGGCGCACGCCCTCGACAAGCTCGAAGGCTTCGCCGCGATGCACGGCGCCCGGTTCTACAACCTGCCGCCGAATCGCGGCAGCATCACGCTCGAGCGCGAGGACTGGACCGTGCCGGAAACCATCGCCTTTGGCGGCGAGTCGCTCGTACCGCTGCGCGCCGGCGAAACGATTCCCTGGAAGCTCGCCTGAAGTTGTGGTGTGCAGCGATAAGGCACCCGGTCTACCAGCCGCTCGCGCCGTGGCTCGGCCTGGGCCGCTCGCTCGACGCACTCAACGCGGCCGCCGAGCGCGCCGGCATCACGACCGAGAGCGGCATGCCGGTGCGCTTCGTGCAGCCCACTGGTAAGCGCGGCCCCTACGAGCTGCGCGTGCACGAGACCGGCCGTATCGAGACGCGCGACGACAGCCTGCACGACTGGTTCAACGCGCTTTGCTGGCTCGCGTTTCCGCGCACCAAGGCGCGCATCAACGCCATGCACGCGGCCGAGATCCCCCGCGAGCAGGGGCGCCGTGGCCGCTTGCGCGATTTGCTCACGATCTTCGACGAGGGTGGCGCGCTCATCGTTTGTGCCGACGAGGGATTAAGCGACTTGGTGCGCCAGTCACGGTGGAAGGAGCTGTTCTGGGGCGAGCGCGAGCGGGTGAGACAGTCGATGCGTTTCGTGGTGCTGGGCCACGCGGTGCTCGAGCAGGCGCTGAAGCCCTGGCCGGGCATCACGTGCAAGGCGCTGTTCGCATCACCGGCTGAGGATGCGGACGCGCAGGCTGCCCAGTGGTTAGCACAGCTCGGCGCCGGCGCGAGTCCGCGTGATCTCGCGCCGCTACCGGTGTTCGGTTATCCGGGCTGGGCGGAAGGCCAGGACGCCGCGTTCTATGACGATGAGCGCTACTTCCGTCCTCAGGGGAACGCCGGGTAGCGCGTCTCCTGGGCGGAGAGCACGACTTCCGGGTGGCGCGAAGACACGATCTCGCGGATGCGGTCGACCTCGCGATAGGGCACGTCGAGGATCAGCAGGACCTTGCCGCGCGCGATCTCCTCGTTGAACGACTTCAGGCGCGAGTTCGGCACCGCGATCGCCGCCATGCTGCCCATCCAGACGCCGAGCGCCGCGCCGACGATCGTCGCGATCAGCGCAGCGCCGAGCCCGGGGTGGGTGCCTTCGGGCGGATAGTTGACGATGAGCGAGCCGAGCACCACGCCGCCGAGCACGCCCAGCGCGAGGCCGAAGCCGGCGCCGCGCACGAGATCGGTCTTGAAGAGATAGCCCGCCTCGTGCAGCTCGCCGAGATCGGTGCCGCGCTTCGCGAGGAAATGCATGTGGCGGTCCTCTACGCGCGCGAGCAGCAGGTCGTTGGCGGTGCGCGTCGCGCTCGCGACGTCGGGAAGGAGAAAGTAGAGCCGGCGCTTCATGGTCCACCTCCCATGGAGCTTTATAGGCTCCGCCTCGGCGCGTAAAATTGCAAGCGGGAGTCGGCTTGGCAGCCGCCGTGCACGTGCAGGTCGTGCGCGGAGGAAAGTCCGGGCTCCGCAGAGCAGGATGCAGGGTAATTCCCTGGCACGGCGACGTGACGAACAGGGCCACAGAGACGAGTCCCCGGACTGCAAGGTCCGGGGGGTGAAACGCGGCAACCTCCATCCGGAGCAACACCAAATAGGCAAGCGCGGTGGCTTAACCGCCACCACTGGCCGGCTCGGCCGAGCTTGCGGGTAGGTGGCTAGAGCCCGGGGGCGACTCCGGGCCCAGAGGAATGGCTGTCGGCTCCGTCGGGTTCGCCCGGCGGGGTGCACAGAACCCGGCTTATCGGCCGTCTCCCATTATTTTTATCCTTGCCTCCACCAGGACCAAGCGGAATAATCGGCGCGGGGAGGTCAGGGAGGCGAGTCTCTGGGGAGAGGCCGCCAAGCCGCATGCAAGACCGTCTCAACCAGAACGACGTCACGAACCGCGTCAACGTCGAGAGCCCGGCGCAAGTACGCGAAGCCGTGCTGCGCCTGTACGCCACGCGCTACCCGGGCGCCGATTTCGCACCGCTCGAGCGCGCCTTCGACGACTTCCATGCGCTCTACGAAGGGCGCTATCCCGGCTATCTCGCCTGCGACACGCTCTATCACGACATCCGCCACACGCTCGACATGACGCTCGCCATGGCGCGCCTGGTCGACGGCCACGACCGCAGCTGCGCGCCGGCCGACCGGCTCGGGGCGCGGCGCGCCGTGATGGGGATTCTCATCGCGCTGCTGCACGACGCGGGCTATCTGAAGCGAAGCTCGGAAGCCCAGGTGGAGAACGGCGCGATCTTCACCAAGGTGCACGTGAGCCGCAGCGCCGATTTCATCTCCGCCTATCTGCCGAAGATCGGCTACGCGGCGGAGGCGCCGCTCGCCTCGCGGCTGGTGCATTTCACCGGCTACGAGATGGACGTCGACGACATCCGCGTCGAGGACGCGCGCGACCGCATGGTCGGCTGCATGGTCGGCACCGCCGACCTGATCGGGCAGATGTCGGACCGCATGTATCTCGAAAAGGTGCGCGAGTTCCTCTACGAGGAGTTCGTCTGGGGCAAGATCGCGCGCGAGCAGCTCGCCGACGGCCGCGAGATCGTGCGCTACAGCTCGCCCGACGACCTGATCATCAAGACGCCGGGCTTCTATGAATACGTGGCGCGCACGCGCATCCAGAAGAAGCTCGACGGCGCCGACCGCTACGCCGAATCGCATTTCGACGGCCCGAGCCTCTACCAGTCGGAAATCGAGCGCAACATGGACTTCCTGCGCGAGACCATCGAGACGGCGAACCTCGAGCGGCTGCGCCGCTACTGCTACTCGCTTTCGGCGCGCCAGCGCCACGCCGTGACGGCGTGATGTCGCCGCGAGCGGACACTTGTTGGCGGCGGCAAATCATGGCAAAAGTTTCCCGATGAGCTTTTCCGACCAGTCCCGTCGCGAAGCCGCGCCCGCCCTGTACCGGCTGCTCGCCGACAGCGCGATGGCGCGCGCCGCGCTCGGCGCCTGCGGCTTTCCGATCGCGATCCTCGATGCCGCGGCGCCTGCGCGTCCGGTGACCTACGTCAACCCGGCGTTCGAGGCCTTCTTCGGCTGCCGCGCCGACGAGGCGGTCGGCCGCGGCCTCGGCGCGGCAGTCTTTCGCGGCGACGAGGCGCTGGTGCATCGCATGCTCGCCGAATCGAGCTCGCGGCGCACGGTCAAGGCCTGGGCGAAGGACGGCGCGGCTCGCCACGTCGAGCTCACGCTCGGCGCGGTGCGCAGCGCCGAGGGCCAGATCACGCACTGGGTGCTCGCCTTCTCCGATCGCAGCGAGCTCGAACGGCTGCGCGCCGAGCTCGAGTCGCTGCGTACGCTCACCGCGGCCGCTTAGGCCGCCACTTTCCCTTCCAGCCAGCGCGCGGTCCTGAGAAGCCGCGCATCGAAATTGCGCCGGCCGACGAGCTGCACCCCCAGCGGCAGCCCGTTGGCGCCTTGCATGAGCGGCAGCGTGACCGCCGGCATTCCGAGCAGCGTCCACAGCACGCAGAACACCGGATCGCCGGTTGCGCCGAGCCCCTTCGGCGCAGTGCCGAGCGCGGGCGGCGTCAGGATCGCGTCGTAACGCTCCATGAAGAGCTCATCGAAGCTCTCTGCGGTCGGAGCGAGGCTGCGCAGTGCGCGCTGGTAATCGATGGCCTTGGTTTCCCGGCCCCGCTCGATCAGCGCGCGCAGCCGGTCGGAGAGCTGGTCCTTCCCCGCGAGCCAGAGCGGCTCGAGGTTGGCGGCCATCTCCGCCTCCATGATCGTGCGCTGCCAGTCCCAGGCTTCGGCTGCCGACGGGAAGAGCTCGACCTCCTCCACCCGATCACCGAGCGATTCCACCAGCTCGGCATACGCCTCCTTGGTATCCGCGTCGGCGCGCTCCCAGTGCGGCGTCTTGATGAACGCGAGCACCGGCGCAATGGGTGGCTCTTCGCCAGAAATTTCCAGGAAGGGAATGCGAGCTCTCGGCCGCGTGTCGGGATCGCGCTCGTCGTAGCCGGTGAGCTGCTCGGCCGCGAGCGCCAGGTCGTCGATGCTCCGCGCGAATAGGCCGATATGGTCGAGCGTACGCGAGAGCTGCAGCACGCCCGTGCGCGGGATGAGGCCGTGCGTGGGCTTGAAGGCGTAGACGCCGCAGAACGCCCCGGGGCGAATCACCGAGCCCGCGGTCTGGCTGCCGAGCGCGAGCGGCACCATCTGCGCGCCGACCGAAGCCGCCGAGCCGCTGGAGGAGCCGCCGGGCGTGTGCTCCGGGTTGTGCGGGTTGCGCGTCTTGCCAGGCGTGAAGTACGCGCATTCCGTAGTGACGGTCTTGCCCAGAATCACGGCGCCGGCGGCGCGAAGCATCCCTGCCACCGTCGCGTCTTCCCGCGGCATCCGGCCTTTGTGCAGCAGCGTGCCGTTCTCGGTCGGCATGTCGGCCGTGTCGATGATGTCCTTCAGGCCGACGGGAACGCCGTGCAGCGGTCCGATCGGCTCGCCCGAGCGCTTGCGCTCGTCGGCGGCGCGCGCCTGGGCGAGCGCGTGCTCCTCATCGAGGAAAGTCCAGGCCTGCACTACGGGTTCAGTTGCCCGAATGCGTTCCAGGCAGGCCGCGACCAACTCTTCGGAGGTCAGCAGACCTTCGCGGATTCTTCTCGCGGCCTCGGCGGCCGCTAACGAGGCGGGCGAAACCGCTTCCACGACGTGCTAGCGCCCGTACACGACACTTGGCAACCAGAGGCCGATCTGCGGGAACACGTACAGGATCACCAGGGCGATGACCTGAATCCCCATGAACGGCAGCATTCCGGCAAAGATCGCGTTGAGCGTCACGTGCGGCGGCGACACGCCTTTCAGGTAGAAAGCCGCCATCGCCACCGGCGGCGACAGGAACGCCGTCTGCAGATTGAGTGCCACCAGCAAGCCGAAGAACAGCGGATCGATATGGAAGTGCGGCAGCAGCGGCAGGAAGATCGGCATGAAGATGATGATGATCTCGGTCCATTCCAGCGGCCAGCCGAGGATGAAGATGATGAATTGCGCCAGCATCATGAACTGCACCGGGGTCATGTTGAGCGACAGCACCCACTTCTCGATGACTTCCTGACCGCCGAGCAGCGCGAACGCGGCGGAGAAAATGCCGGAGCCGACGAACAGCCAGCACACCATCGCGCTGGTCTTGGCGGTGAGGAAGGACGATTCCTTGACGATGGTGCCCAGCTCCTTCACCGTGGTCCACATCGCCTTGCCAGCATCCTTGCCGCCGGACTCCGCCTCGCGCATATGCGCGATGAAGCGGTAGACCCCCGCCAAAACGAAGCCGCCGAAGCCGCCGACGGCGGCAGCCTCGGAGGGCGTCGCCAGCCCGAACACGATCGAGCCGAGCACCGCGATGATGAGCAGCGCCAGCGGAAAGAACGAGCTGAGCAGCAGCTTGAACACCTCGAGCCGCTCCCAGTTCCACAGCCAGTAGATAAGGACGATGACGGCGATGCCGACGCCGGACACGATCCACAACCACAGCGGCACGGGCAGCCGTTCGCGCTCCACGGCCGCGGCGGTTTCGGCGGGTTTCTGTTCGGCCGGCGCCGCGCCCGGCGGCTCCTTCGCCCCTTCGACCGGGGGTTCCGTGACTCCCGATTCCTCCGCCTCCGGGGCGTCGACGAGGCCCGTCGACGCTTCCCTTTCGGGTTCGGGCGCCGCGACGAGGCCCCCAACTTCGATCAGCCCGGCCGTGCTGGCTGCGACTTCCGGCGCGGTCGCGATCCGATAGGTGACACCCAGCACGGCGACGATGAATAGGGCTGGCGTCAGCGTAACGAAGAATTGCGCGAGCACGGTTCTTTTCGCAACGTTAGCGCTAGCGCGACCGGTGAGCCCGCGCCACAGCCCGCGCAATGCGTTGCTGCCATGCGGCGCCAGCGTCTGCGCGAACCCCGGAAGCTCCACGCGCCGTTCGCTCTCGGCAAGCGGAGGCATGAGCTGAGGCTTCCACTTCGCGAGCAGGATGACGTAGCCCACGTAGAGCGTCGCGAGCATGAAGCCGGGCAGGAAGGCGCCGGCGTAAAGCTGCACGACCGACACCCCGGCAACGGCGCCGTAGACGATCAGCAGCACCGACGGCGGGATCAGAATGCCGAGGCAGCCGCCCGCCGTGACCGCGCCCGCCGCCACCTTGACGTTGTATCCGGCCTTGAGCATCGCCGGAAACGCGAGCAGGCCCATCAGCGTCACCACCGCGCCGACAATGCCGGTGGCGGTGGCGAAGATCGCGCAGGTGACGATGGTCGCCACCGCGAGCGACCCTGGTATGCGCGAGGTAGCAAGATGCAGGCTCCTGAACAGCCGGTCGATCAGCTGCGCCCGCTCGACCAGATAGCCCATGAACAGAAACAGCGGAATCGCGATCAACACGTCGTTCGACATCACGCCATAGGTGCGTTGAACGAAAAGGTCGAGCACCTGCCGGTTCGCGAGCGCGGGGTTGACGCTGCGGTACGCGAGCCAGGCGAAGAACACGCCCATCCCCATGAGCGTAAAGGCCGTGGGAAAGCCGAGCATGATGCCGACGCAGATCAGCGCGAGCATGAGGAGCCCCAGGTGGCCGTTCGTGAGGTGGCTCCAGGGCATGAGCACGATCACCGGGAGGATGATCAGCGCCATCAGCGAGAAGCCGAACCACAGCTCCTTGCGCAGCTTCACTTGCGCGGCTCCTGGTGCACCACATACGCGTCAAGCTTCTGGATGTCCTCGTCCTTGACGTGGACCATCTCCTTGAGCTTGTCCACATCCACTTCCTGGACGTCCTCTTCGCGCGAGGGCCAGTCGCCCTGCTGCAGGCAGATGACGCAGCGGATGATCTCGACGATGCCCTGCACCAGCACGAACGCGCCGGCGACCGGGATGATGGTCTTGAAGGGGTAGTACGGCGGGCCCTCGGATGTGATGTTCGAACTCTCTCGGATCGCCCACGACTCGGCGGCATAGGTGTAGCCGGCCCAGACGAGCGCCACGACACCGGGAATGAAAAACACGATGTACAGCGTCAGGTCG
>DASXRW010000168.1:0-3110 GCA_036506355.1 Burkholderiales bacterium | reverse complement strand
CGTCAAGGCGTTAACCAGAGTTGCGGACCGCCACTACGTGCTGGAGAAAGGGCGCGTAGTGTGGAGCGGCAGCTCAACCGAGCTTGCGGCGGATAGCAACGTGCAACACCGTTATCTCGGCGTGTGATCGGGGCGTATACTTTTTTCATGGGAAATCTCGCTACTCCTGAAGCGCTGCTCGCACGCTGGGACGAGCTTTGCCGCGATCCTTCGCTGCGCGATCTGCCCTACAAGATCGAGCTGAACGCTTGGGGCAAGGTGGAGATGAGCCCGGCGAGCGTTCCCCACGCCTGGCTCCAGACCGCACTGGCAAGGGAGTTGGCGCAGCAACTGCCGGACGGCCTAGCGCTGACCGAGTGTCCAGTACTCACGAGCATCGGCGTGAGGGTGCCGGATGTCGTGTGGGCCTCCGCCCAGTTCATGAGACGACACAAGGGGCTGTCGCCTTTGCCGCGTGCCCCCGAGATTTGCGCCGAGGTCTTTTCGCCATCTAACGTCGAGGCTGAAATTATCGAGAAGACCCGCGCGTATCTCGCCGCCGGCGCGAAGGAAGTCTGGCTCGTTGCAGAAAACGGAACGATTCGCTACATCGACCAGTCGGGCGAAAAACCTCAAACCCGATTTCAGGTCTCGCTGACGCTTCCCGATCCGACGAAGGGATATCCGTGAAACGCGAAAACGTCGTCGGCCGCGCCAACGTCGAGGACACGCCCGAGCTCGAGGCGTACTACCGCGAGCTCGAGGGCGAGGCGCTGGGCGCGCTGTGGACGGTGGCGAACGAGATCGAGCCCTGGTATCCGCAGCCGAAGTCGGTGCCGACGCTGTGGAAATGGCGCCGCATCGAGCCTTTCGTGCGGCGCGCGCCCGAGCTGGTCTCGGCCGAGAAAGCGGCGCGGCGCGTGGTTATGCTGGTGAATCCTGGCCGCAAGGAGTGGAGCGCGGCGGCAGGGCTGCTCTATACCGGCGTGCAAGTGATGAATCCCGGCGAGTTCACCTCCGCGCACCGCCACCAGGCCTCGGCGCTGCGCTTCATCATGGCAGGACGCGGCGCCTATACCACGGTGGACGGCGAACGCATGTCGCTCGGCGCGCGCGATCTGGTGCTGACGCCGAACGGCACCTGGCACGACCATGGCGTCGACGCCGGCGGCACGCAATGCATCTGGCAGGACGGCCTCGACATCCCGCTGATGAACTCGCTCGACGCCAACTTCTACGAGGTGCATCCGCAGGTGGTGCAGACGCCCGGCAAGCTCTCTCGTGAGAACTGGACCAAGCCCTATTCGCCGCAGTTCAAGTACGCGTGGGACGACGCCTACGCGGCGCTGAAGAAGGACGGCGCGATCTACGAGTACCGCAACCCGCTCACTGGCGGCCCGATCATGCCGACGATCGGCGCCCGCCTGGAGCTGATTCGGGGTGCCACCAAGCCTAAGCGCCACACCGGCAGCGCGATCTACCAGGTCGCGAGCGGCAGCGGCTGGTCCGAGATCGGCGGCCAGCGCTTCGAATGGGAAGAGAAGGACATCTTCGCGATCCCGTCTTGGGCGCCGTATCGCCACGGCGCGCACGAGGAGGCCGTGCTCTTCTCGTTCAACGATCTGCCGGCGATGCGCGCGCTCGGCCTTTACCGCGAGGCCACGGCCTAGTCGAGCGTGATCCGCGCGCTGCGGATCACCTGCGTCCAACGCTCGGTTTCCTGCCGGATGGTCTGCGCCATCTGCTCCGGCGACGAGCCCACGGGCTCCGCCTGCAGTTCCACCAGCCGTCGCCGCACTTCGGCGTCTTCCATCACGCGCGCTATCGCGCCCGACAGGCGGCCCGCAACCGCCGGCGGCGTTCCCGGCGGCGCGACGATGCCCATCCAGGTCTCGGAGCGAAAGCCCGGCAGCAGCTCGTCGATCGCCGCCACTTCGGGAAACGCGGCGACCCGGCTTGGACCGCCGGCGCCGAGGAGCTTGAGCTTGCCGCTTTTCACGTACGGCATCATCGTGATCAGGTTATCGAACATCACGTCGACCTGGCCGCCCAGGAGATCGGTGAGCGCGGGCGCCGTGCCCTTGTAAGGCACGTGCAACATGTCGATTCTCGCCATCTTCTTCAGAAGCTCGGCGGAGAGATGCGAGATCGTGCCGTTGCCCTGCGACGCGATGCTGAGCTTGCCGGGATTCGCGCGCGCGAGCTTGATGAGTTCCTCCAGGTTCGATACCGGCACCTTGGCCGCAGCGACCAGCACGTTCGGATAGGTGGCGATCAGGCCCACCGGCACGAACTGGCCGGGATCGAAATTGAGCTTGTAGAGCAGCGGGTTGATCGTCAGCAGATGCGGCGGCGAGGCGAGCACCGTGAGCCCGTCGGGCTCCGCGCGCCATACCTGCTCGGCGCCGAGGTTGCCGCCCGCGCCCGCGCGGTTCTCGACCAGCACCTGCTGGCCGAGCAGCGGTGTCAAGCGCTCTGCGGTAAGGCGGGCCAATGCGTCTGCTGTGCCGCCCGGCGGGAACGGCACGATGATGCGCAGCGGCTTCGACGGCTGCGCGAACGCCTGGCCACACGCGAGCAGGAGGAAAAGCAGCAGCGCTCTCACGTGGGCACCTCTACACCCAGCGATGCAGCGAGCGCACGCAGCTCTTCAAGCACCGACGCCGGAACCGGCACGTCCGCCGCACGCTGCGCCGCGTTGCGCCGGCCGCGCTCACCGGGAACGAGGATGTCGGCGCCCGGTTGCGGCGGCAGCGCCTTGATCGCGCGAACTAGGCGCTTCACTTCCTTCCGGAAGATATCGAGTGGCACGAAGCGCTCGACATCGATCGCGATGACGAGCGCGTTCTGGTAGTGGCGCTTGCCCTTTGGCGTGCCTTCGAGCGTCTCGGCGAGGATCGGATTGCCCGCGAGCAGGCTCGAGAGGCATTCGATCATGAGCGCAAGCCCGGAGCCTTTCGGGCCGCCGAGCGGCAGCGGGATCGATGCCGCGCGCGGGTCGGTTGTTGGCATCCCACCTTGATCCAGCGCAGCACCATCAGGCAGCTGCTCACCACTGCGCCGCGCCTGCGCCAGCTTGCCGATCGAGATCACGCCGGAGCCCATGTCGAGCGCGAGCGGCTCGTCGTCCC
>DASXRW010000167.1:0-8565 GCA_036506355.1 Burkholderiales bacterium | reverse complement strand
ATGAGCACCCGCGAGCTCGGGTGGCTGAACGCCGCCTCTTTCAGGTGGTGCAGGAATTTCTCGAGCTCCGCGCTGCTTTGCCGGTGGATGAGATCGGCCCGCAGATGGTTGCGCTTGTCGGAGATGGTCGTGCCGCGCATTTATCCGCCTAACAGCTACTGGTCGATGCGAATTCCGGCTTTGCCGATGATTTCCCGCCACTTGACGACTTCGGCGGCGATGTAGCGCTCGAGCTCGTCGGGCGTCGTGGCCATCGGCTCGGCGCCGAATTCGACGAAGCGCCCGCGCACCGCTCGGTCCGCCATGGCCGCGACGACTTCGCCGTGCAGCTTGTCGACGATCGGGCGCGGCGTGCCGCGCGGCGCGACGAAGCCGAACCAGGCCGAGGACTCGTAGCCTTTCACGCCGAGCTCCGCCGCGGTCGGCACGTCGGGCAGCGCGGCGAGCCGCGATACGTTCGCCACGGCGAGCGCGCGCACCTGGCCGCCCTTCAGCGCCGCGATGACGTTCGGCAGAAGCTGGAAGCTGACCGGCACCTCGCCCGCCACGAGGTCGCTCTGCAGCTGCGAGGTCACGCGGTACGGCACGTGCGTCATCTTCACGCCGGCGAGCTGCTCGAAGAACGCCCCGGCAAGGTGCTGCGAGCTGCCGTTGCCCACCGAGCCATAGCCGACCCCGGGCTTGCGCTTGAGATAGTCGATGAGCTCGTCGAGCGACCTGAACGGCAGCTTGGTGCTGACCACGATGATGTTCGGCAGGCGGCCGTACATCGAGATCGGCTGGAAGTCGCGCTCGGCGTCGTAGGCCAGGCTCGGCTGGAGGACCTTCGCCACGACGAGCGGCCCCGACGCTCCCATGAGGATCGTGTAGCCATCGGGCGCCGCCTTGGCCGCGGCGGCCGTGCCGACCGCGCCACCGGCCGCGGGACGGTTGTCGACGATGAAGCGCTGGCCGACCGACGCGCTCATGCGCTCGAGCACGATGCGCGCGATGACGTCGCTCGCGCTGCCGGCCGAGAAGGGCACGATCACCGTGACCGGGCGCGACGGGTAGTCCTGCGCCCAAGCGATGTTCACCACGGCAAGAAGCAGGAACGCCAGCTTCATCACTCCACTCTCCCGGTAGCACTGCCGAAACGCTCCTGCATCACTTCCTCGAACGAAAGCCTCGAAGACGCGAGCGCGCCTCCCGCGCGCAGGCGATAGCTCTCCGGGCGGCGCGGCGCGTCGGGCTCGCGGCTCTCGGCGAGCGCCTTTGCCTCGCCCAGCATCAGGCGGCGAAAGCGAACGATCGCGACGTCGGTGGCAGTGAGGTGCTCGCGCGTGCGATCGGCGATCACGCCCTGGCTGTCCTGCGCCAGCGCGTCCTGCTCGGCGATGCCGCGCACGCCGGTGAACGAGCGGTGCTTCTGCTCTTCGCGGTCGATCAGGTAGTCGTTGGTGCGGTTGCGCAGCGGCACGTAGCCGGGGCCGAGCTCGGCGAACTGGCCGAAGCCGCCTTTCTCGAAGTTCGCGCGCTCCACGGCGCTGAGCGGCCGGTCGGGATGCCACGCGTACGTATAGATCCAGCACGACTGGTCGTCGATCGGCACCCAGCTGTATCCCTGGAAGAATTCCCGCGGCATGGCGGAGGGCGCCACCGAGTGGGAGGGCAGCATGAACTGCGTCGCGCGCCAATAGAGCTCCTCACCGTCGGCCTTGCGCGCGCCGCCCACGGCGAAGCCGACGTCGTGCTCGATGATCGTGAACTGCGGCATGGGATCTTCGCGCAGCCAGCGCAGCCGGTTCACGTCCGCCGCCGTCGCGGGATTCACGTAGGTTGCGACCGAAGGCGCCGGCATGTGCAGGAAGGAGAAGTGCGCGGTGTCGAGCGCGCCTTCCATCGAGTGTGCCCAGTTGCACATTTGCAGCCGCTTCGACACGTACCGGTGCGACGCCGGCAGCGTGCCGTGCTCGAGCTGCGGCAGCTCCTCGGGAATGCGCTCGCTCGGGCCGAGATAGGCCCACGCCATCTCGCCGAACTCGCGCGTCGGATAAGCCCTGATCGAGATCTTGCCGTGGTACGCCGCACCGGGCGGGACATTGGGCATCTCTATGCACTTGCCGTCGACGTTGTACTTCCAGCCGTGATAGATGCAGCGGATGCCGCCTTCCTCGTTGCGGCCGAAGAAGAGATTCGCGCCGCGGTGCGCGCAGGTCGGCTCGATCAGCCCGACGCGGCCCTGCGTGTCGCGAAACGCCAGTAGGTCCTCCCCAAGCATCTGCACGCGGATCGGCGGGCCGTCGGCCTCCGGCAGCTCGCGCGACAGCACGACCGGCAGCCAGTAGCGGCGGAAGTACTCTCCCATGGCGGTACCCGGGCCAGTGCGCGTCAGCAGCTCGTTGTCCTGGCTCGTCAGCATGGGGCAAGCATTATGGCAAGCAACGGTGGATGTTCGAATGGGTGCAGTGCTAGTCTGGCCCCGCAAGAAAAACCACGAAAGGACATCGCATGGTCAGCTTCCGCCGCTTCCTCGCCGTCTCCCTCATCGTATCGATTACCGGCCTGGGCCTGCCGCTGCCCACGCAGGCTGCGATGCTGTCCACGGACAGCGCGCTCGCCGCCGCGCAACGCGACCGGATCACGGCAATGCTCGAGCGCGAAGACGTGCGCTTGCGCCTCGAGTCCTATGGCGTGAACCCCTCCGACGTGAAGGCGCGCGTGGCAGCGCTCGGCGACCAGGAAGTCGCGCAGCTCGCGGCCCGCATCGACACGCTCCCTGTGGGCGCCGACGGACTTGGCGCCCTGGTCGGCGCGCTCGTGCTGATCTTCCTCGTTCTGCTAATCACGGACCTGCTCGGCCTGACGCACGTCTTTCCGTTCACCAAGCCGATCCGCTAGCGGCTGGCGGCTTCGCGCGCCCGCTCGATGATGCGCTGGTTCTCGGCGCGCAGCGCGTTGTCGCTTCCCGCCCAGCTGTTGGAGCGCGCGGCGGTGCTTTCGGCCTGAGCGTAGTCGCCTTGCTGCAGCCGCACCCGCGCGAGCTCCTGCCACAGGCGCGGGTTGCGCGGCTCGATGCGCAGCGCGCGCTCGAGCGACGCCGCGGCGGTGGGGAGCCGGCCGGCGGCCGCGTCGGCGCGCGCGCTCTCAAGGAGTCCGGCGACCGCGACGTTCTCGCGTGGAGCCGGGGGCGCGGGCGCCTGCTCGACCGGGGCGGGCTCGGGTGATCTGGCGCAGCCGGCCAGCACTAACAGGAGAAGGACGTACCTCATCGGCCGAATAGGCGTTCCCACCAGCTCTTCGCTTTCTTCACTGTCGTATCGACGCTATCGATCACCGCGCCGGCAACGGTAGCGCAGGGCGAGCGCTCGCGGGGTGCCGAGCCTTGCATGAAAGGCAGCTCGAGCGCCCCGGCGCACTGGCTGTCGCCGCGCAGGTTGGTTTGCGGGTCGATCCACACCTGCTCGATGCCGTCGGGCTGCGCGAGCGCGAGCGGCTCCGGGATGAGCGCCGCCATCAGGTCGCCCCATACCGGCAGCGCGGCGGCGGCGCCGGAGAGGCGCGCGGCGCGGTTGTCGTCGTAGCCCAGCCACACCACCGCCAGGCGATCGCCGGTGAAGCCGGCGAACCACGCATCTCGCTGATCATCCGTGGTGCCAGTCTTGCCGGCGGCGCCGATTTCGGCCGGCAGAAAGCTCTTCAACCCCTGGGCGGTGCCCTCGCGCACTACGCCTTGCAGTGCCGAAGTGATGAGAACCATCGGCTCGGGCGCGAACGCCTGCTCGACCTTGAGGGGATAGCGGGCGAGCGGCCGCCCGTCCTGGGTGGTGACTTCGCGGATCGCGCGCAGCGGCGAGCGGAAGCCGCCGGCGGCGATGGTCTGGTACAGCTGCGCTACCTCGAGCGGGCTCATCTCGGCCGCCCCGAGCAGCGTCGAGGCGAAAGGCCGCAGCTCGCGCTCGACGCCGAGTTTTTTGACATTCGCCAGCACCTTGTCGACGCCGATCTCGGTTCCGAGGCGCGCAGTAGCGGCGTTGTACGACTGCGCGAGCGCGGTGCGCAGCGGCACCATGCCGTGGAATTTCTTGTCGTAGTTCTGCGGCTGCCAGTCGGGCGCGCCGCGGCTCTTCCAGAGGAACGGCCCGTCGTCGATCGGCGTGATGAGCGTGTAGCGCGCCGGCTCCGATAAGGCGGTGAGATAGATCGCCGGCTTGAGAAGCGAACCCACCGGCCGCGCGGCATCCACGGCGCGGTTGTAGCCGCGGTAGCGCGCATCGCGCCCGCCGACGAGCGCCTGGACCTCGCCGCTCTGGGTATCGGTGACCACCACCGCGCCTTCGAGCCCCGGCTGGCCGAAGCGGCGCTCCTTGTCGTATTGCGCGATGCGCTTCGCGAGCGCGCGTTCGGCCGCACCTTGAGCGCGCGGATCGAACGAGGTGAAGATCCGCAGGCCCTCCGAGCGCAGATCTTTCTCGTCGTAGTCGCGCCGCAGCTGCCGGTGCACGAGCTGCACGAACGCGGGATAGGGCGAGGTGCCCATCACCGGCCGCGGCGTGACGCCGAGCTCGGCCGCGCGCGCGGCCGCGTACTGCTCGAGGGGCACGAAGCCCTGGTCCTTGGCCTCGCGCAGCACGAAGTTGCGCCGCTCGAGCGCGCGCTGCGGATGGCGGCGCGGGTCGTACACGGCGGGACCCTTGACCATCGCCACGAGCAGCGCCGACTCGGCGAGCGTCAGGTCCTTGACCTCCTTGCCGAAGTAGAACTGCGAAGCGACGCCGATGCCGTGGATCGCGCGGTCGCGGTCCTGGCCGAGGTAGATCTCGTTGAGATAGGTCTCGAGGATCTCGTTCTTGTCGTAGTGCGCTTCCAGCAGCACGGCCATCACCAGCTCGGTGAACTTGCGGCGCAGCGTGCGCTCCGGCGTGAGGAAGAAGTTCTTCACGAGCTGCTGCGTGATGGTGCTGCCGCCCTGCATGCGGCCGCTGAAGACGCTCGCCGCGGCGCGCGCGAGCGCCCGCGGATCGAAGCCCATGTGCGAGAAGAATTTGCGGTCCTCCGTGGCGATGAGCGCATCGACGAGGTGCTTCGGGACGTCGGCGAGCCGCACCAGCACGCGATCCTCGTTCCCCGCCGGGTAGATGCCGCCGATCGGCAGCGGCTCGAGCCGCGCGAGCGGTAGTTCTTTGCCTTCACCGTCCGCCAGGCTGGCGACGCGCCCGGTGTCGAAGACCACCCGGACGCGCCGCGCGGGCTGCGCGCCGTCCCAGAAGATGAACGGCCTCATTGCAATGTCGAGCTCGTTGCCTCTGCGCTGGAACCAGCCCGCCTGATCGTCGCGCGGCACATCCCGCGCATTTTCCCGATATGCGAGGTCGCGCAGCTCGTCTTCGACGTCGGCTTGCGGAATGCGCAGGCCCGCGTGCAGCTCGAGCGGCCGCGCGTAGATGCGCGCCGGCAGCGCGAAGCGCCGGCCCTCGAACTCGTTTCGCACGCGCACGTCGAGGTGCAGCGCGAACGCGCCGAGCGCCGCCACCGCGAGCAGCAGCGCGTAGCTGAAATACCTTAGGATGCGACCCCGGCGCGCCATCGGTCGATTTTAGACCGCGCAAACTCGAAGAAATGCCGCTCGAACGCCCACTACTTCCTGTCCCGGGTCTGCGACGTGTGCTCGCGGATTTCGGTGCCGTCTATGCGGCAGCCGCGGTCGTCGCTTTCCTTTTCTCGTGCACCGGGCCGGTGGCGATCATCCTGTCGGTCGGCGCTGCCGGCGGACTGTCGGAGGCGGACATCGCGTCGTGGATCTTCGGCGGTTTCTTCCTGAACAGCTTCATCAGCATCGTCTTCTCCATCGCGTATCGCCAGCCGCTCGTTTTCCTGTGGAGCATCCCGGGCGCGGTGCTCATCGGTCCGGCGCTGGGACATCTTTCGTTCGCCGAGGTGATCGGGGCTTATCTCGTCACCGGCGTGGTCATGCTGCTGCTCGGTCTTTCGGGCTGGGTACGCCGCGCGATGGCAGCGGTGCCGATGCCGATCGTGATGGCGATGGTCGCGGGCGTCTTTCTGCGCTTTGGAATCGGACTGGTGCACGCTTTCCGCGACGACATGGCGATCGCGCTCTCCATGTGCGTCGTCTGGCTCGCCTTCAGCGTCGTCCCGCGCCTGGGGCGTGCGGTGCCGCCGCTGATCGCAGCGTTGGCGGCAGGCGCGCTCGTCATCGCGCTGGAGGGAACGTTCAAGCCGGCGCAGGGCACGCTCTTCGCTTTCGCGGCGCCGAACCTGTATGCGCCGCAGTTTTCCTGGATGGCGCTGATCGAGCTCGTCATACCGCTCGCGATCACCGTGCTCACGGTGCAGAACGCGCAGGGCATCGCCATCCTCAGCGCCAACGGCCACCGGCCGCCGACCAACGCGATCACTGCTGCATGCGGGGTCGGTGCAGTCATCACCGGCCTCGTGGGCACGGTGTCCACCTGCCTTACCGGACCGGTCAATGCGGTGATCTCCACTGCCGGCACCAAGGAGCGTCAGTACACCGCCGCCTTGTTCGTCTCCGTCCTGGCAATGGCGTTCGGCCTGCTCGCGCCGTTCTTCACTCGCCTGCTGCTCGCCACGCCCCCGGCATTCATCGCCACGCTCGCCGGCCTGGCGATGCTGCGCGTCCTGCAGACCGCGTTTACAGCGTCGTTCGCCGGCCGCTACAGTTTCGGCGCGCTCGTGTGCTTCCTCGTAACGGTGGCCGACGTGGCCATCTTTCGCATCGGCGCGCCGTTCTGGGGGCTGGTGCTCGGCCTCGCCACCGCGCGGTTACTGGAGCGCGAATGAGGTTCAAGTACTACTGGGAGGACTTCCCGCCGGGCAGGGTCTTCGAGTACGGCTCGCGCATCCTGTCGCAGGACGAGATCATCGCCTTTGCGCGCGAGTGGGACCCGCAGCGTTTCCACATCGACCCCGAGGCGGCGAAGCAGACGCCGTACGGCGGCCTGATCGCCTCGGGCTGGCACACGGGCTGCGTGATGATGCGCCTGATGTGCGACGCCTATCTCAACGAGGCCTCGTGCATCGGCTCGCCGGGCATCGAGGAGTGGCGCTTCGCGCTGCCGGCGCGTCCCGGCGACACGCTGCGCTATCGCGCGACCGTGCTCGAGGCGAGGCCGTCGGCGAGCAAGCCCGACCGCGGCATCGTCAAATGGCGCTGGGAGCTTCTCAACCAGCGCGACGAGCTGGTCGTGTCGCAGGTCGGCGCCCAGTTCTTCCTGCGCCGGCCGTAGCCATGCACGTCCTGCGTCACCGCGACTTCGGTTTCTTTCTCGGCGGGCGCTTCATGAGCACGCTCGCCCAGTACATGCAGTGGGTGGCGGTGGGGTGGTACCTCTACGACGTCACCGGCGATCCGATGACGCTCGCATGGGCCGGGTTCGCCTCGTTCGTGCCGATCGCGTTCCTCACGCTGCCCGCCGGCGACCTCGCCGACCGGATGGACCGGCGCTGGCTGCTCGCCACGGCGCATCTCTTCCAGGCCTGTGCCGCCGCGCTGCTCCTTGCGCTCGTGGCAGCGAAAGTGACGGTGACCTGGCCGTTCTACGCCGCGCTGCTGCTCTCCGGCACCAACCGCGCGCTCTCCGGGCCGGCCCACAAATCGCTCGCGCCGCTGCTCGTGCCGCGCGAGCAGTTCGCGCAATCGATCGCCTGGGCAACCTCGACGCAGCAGATCGGCGTGATCGCCGGCCCGGCGCTCGGCGGGCTGCTCTACCTCCTGGGCGCGCCGTTCACCTTCGCGGTGTGCCTCGCGCTCGCGCTGCTCGCGGTGTTCGCCATGCTCGCGATCCGCACGCGCGTCATCGCGTCGAAGGACACCGGCGCGAGCGCCGTGCAGCGCGCGATGGCCGGGCTGCGGTATCTGCGCACGCAGCCGATCGTGCTCGGCGCCATCTCGCTCGATCTCTTCGCCGTGCTGCTCGGCGGCGTCAACGCGCTGCTCCCGGTCTTCGCGCGCGACATCCTGCATGTCGGACCCGCCGGCCTCGGCATGCTGCGCAGCATGTTTGCCATCGGCGCCATCACCACGAGCCTGGTGCTCGCCCAGCTCCCCGAGCAGCGCCAGCCGCACGCCGGCCATGCGCTTTTCGGCGGCGTCGCGGTATTCGGCATCGGTGCCATCGTCTTCGCCTTGTCCGGGCACTTCGTCGTGGCGCTCATCGCGCTCGGCATGATGGGCGCCGCGGACGCGATGAGCGTCTTCGTGCGCGCGACTGTTGTGCAGCTGGCAACCCCCGAGGACATGCGCGGGCGCGTGAGCGCGATCCACACGCTGTTCGTCGGCTGCACCAACGAGCTCGGCGAGTTCCGCGCCGGTCTCTTCGCCTCGCTCTTCGGCGCCGTGCCGGCGGCGCTCATTGGCGGCGTCGGCACGCTGATCATCGTCGGCCTGTGGACCCAGCTCTTCCCCAGTCTGCGCAGGGTCGATCGGCTGAGCGAAGTGGCGCCACCGCAAGCTTAAGACTTACCTGCGCCGCGAATCCACTTGATGGAGAGGATGACCGCTGCAGGGAGGTGCACCGCGCCGAAACCGGCCAGGAACGCGAGCAG
>DASXRW010000166.1:0-4011 GCA_036506355.1 Burkholderiales bacterium | reverse complement strand
ATCGCCGCGCTCGGCGGCGAAGGCGGCGGCGTCATGGCCGATTGGCTGATGGAAGCCGCCACCGAAAGCGAGCTGCCGGCGCAGGCAACCTCGATCCCGGGCGTCGCGCAGCGCACCGGCGCGACGACCTACTACCTCGAGATTTATCCGCTGCGCAAGGCAGAGCTCGGCGGCAGGGAGCCGGTGCTCTCGCTCACGCCGAGTCCCGGCAACGTCGACATCATGGTCGCCTCCGAGCTGGTGGAGGCCGGGCGCGCGATGCAGAACGGCTATGTCAGCCCCGAGCGCACCACGTTGATCGCCTCGACGCATCGCATTTACGCCACGGTCGAGAAGATGCAGATGGCCGACGGCCGCTTCGACAGCGACAAGGTGCTCGCTGCCGGCCAGCAGCTCGCAAAAAAGGCGGTGCTGTTCGACATGCGCAAGCTCGCCCAGGAGAGCGGCACCGTGATCAACGCCGTGCTCTTCGGCGCGATGGCAGGAAGTGG
This sequence comes from Burkholderiales bacterium, assembly GCA_036506355.1. Taxonomy (GTDB): domain Bacteria; phylum Pseudomonadota; class Gammaproteobacteria; order Burkholderiales; family SG8-39; genus SCGC-AG-212-J23. The sequence continues at coordinate 3,520 of DASXRW010000166.1, read as the reverse complement.
CGTGCTTCCCCTGAGCAGAGAAGCTTGCGAAGGCGCGATCCGCAAGGGCGGCCGCGGCGCCGAGGCGAGCCTGCGCGGCTTCGCTGCCGGCTACGACATCGCGCACGGCGGGCGCAAGCCGCCCGAGCAGCCGGCGCCGCCAAAGCGGGCGACGGGTTTGCAGGAAATCATGCAGCTCGCCATTCCCCGCCTGACGGATTACCAGGGCGAGCGCTATGCCCAGCTGTATCAGCAGCGGATGCAGCCATTCCTGGCCAGCGATACCAAGGTCGCGGCAACTGTGGCGCGCCACCTAGCGACCTGGATGAGCTACGAGGACATCATCCGCGTGGCCGATCTCAAGACGCGCGCCAGCCGCTTCGAGCGTGTGCGGCGGGAAGTGGGTGCGAAAGATGGTGAGCCGGTCGTGGTCATCGACTACCTGAAACCCGGCGTCGAGGAATTTGCCTCGGTCATGCCCCATTTCCTGGGGAAACGGCTCGTCGCATGGGCCGAGCGCCGCGGCAAGCTCGACGCCTACAACGTGGGCATGCACATCAAGACGTCGGGCGTCTTCGGCTATCTGCTGGTGCGCTCGCTCGCCTGGCTGCGGCCGCTGAGGCCCTACAGTTACCGCTACGCGGAGGAGCAGCAGCTGATCGAGCGCTGGCTCGCCATGGTGGCCGAGGCGGCAAAGCACGATCCGGGGCTCGCTTACGAGGTCGCCGAGTGCGCGCGCCTGATCAAGGGCTACGGCGAGACCCACCGCCGCGGCAAGGGCAACTTCCTCGCCATCGCCGACGCGCTGATCGAGAACCCGCCGACGGCGGATCCGCGCGAGCAGGCAAAGGCGATCCGCAAGGCGCGCGAAGCCGCGCTCGCCGATCCGGAAGGCAAAGCGCTCGGCACCACGCTCGGCAAACCCGTGGTGTGGATGAAGTCCGTAAAATCTTCCTAGAAGGAAAATCCCCATGGCCAGTGTTCCCCACACCACGAGCAATGCCCGCCAGGATCTTTACCGGCGCATGGACAAGCAGAACACCGCGCCGCTCTGGGAAGTGCTGCACGCGCTGATTCCCGACGAGCCCGCGACGCGTTGCAAGCCCTACCTGTGGAGGTACAAGGACGTCAGGCCGCACATCACCGAGGCCGGCAAGCTGATCACCGCGAAGGAAGCGATCCGGCGCGTGCTGGTGCTCGAGAACCCGGGCATGCGCGGTGAGTCGTGCATCACGCAGAGCCTGTACGCCGGCCTGCAGCTCATCCTGCCCGGCGAGATCGCGCCGAGCCACCGCCACAGCCAGTCGGCGCTGCGCTTCATCGTCGAAGGCTCGGGCGCCTACACCGCCGTCGACGGCGAGCGCACCACGATGTCCCCGGGCGACTTCATCATCACGCCGTCCTGGACTTTCCATGACCACGGCAATCCGGGAAACGAGCCGGTGGTGTGGATGGACGGGCTCGACATCCGCATCGTCGAGCTCTTCGCGGCGCAGTTCCACGAGGTGTACCCCGAAGAAGTACAGCCAGTGGTGCGCGGCGAAGGCGCCGCGACGGCGAGGTTCGGCAATGGGCTCGCGCCGCTGGGCGCGGTAGCTCCGTTTGGGAAGACCTCGCCGATATTCAATTACCCGTATGCGCGCAGCCGCGAGTCGCTCGATCTGCTCTCTCGTGACCAGGACGCCGATCCCTGCCATGGCTGGAAAATGCAGTTCGTCAACCCGCTCACCGGCGGCCACGCGATGCCGACGATCGCGGCGTTTATCCAGCTCTTGCCCAATGGCTTCCGCTCGCAGCCGTATCGCTCGACCGATGGCACGATCTATTCGGTGGTGGAAGGCGGCGGGCGCGTCACCATCGGGAACGAGAGCTTCGAGTTCGAGCCGCGCGACACTTTCGTCGTGCCCTCCTGGGTCCCGGTGAGTTTCCAGGCCACGGGCGAGACGGTGCTCTTCTCGTTCTCCGACCGGCCGGGACAGGAAGCGATGGGTCTGTGGAGGGAAAAAAGGGGATGAACGCGCCCGACAAGGCGGTGCTCGCCAAGCTCTACAACAATCGCGAGCTGGTCCCCGACCATCCGCAGTACTTCGCGCGCTGGGCCGAGAGCTCGCAGCGCGCGCGCGCCACCATGACCTGCCACCTCGACCTGCGCTACGGCGACGCGCCGGGCGAGGCGATCGATCTCTTCCCGGCGCGCAAGGGCGACGGCAGCTGCCTGATGTTCATCCACGGCGGCTACTGGCGCTCGCTCGACAAGAAGGACTTCTCCTTCCTCGCGCCGACGCTCGTGGGCGGCGGCATCTCGCTCGCGGTGGTCAACTACGATCTCTGCCCCAAGGTGTCGATGGAAGAGATCGTGCGCCAGATGCTGCGCGCGAGCCGCTGGCTGTGGCTGCACGCCGAGGACTACGGCATGGACCAGGACCGGCTCTACGTCAGCGGCCATTCCGCCGGCGGACATCTCACCGCGATGCTGATGGCCGCGATCTGGCCGGTGTTCGACCCGCAGCTGCCCAAGGACCTGTGGAAGGGCGGACTCGCGATCAGCGGACTGTATGACCTTCGGCCGCTCGTCGACATCGACTGGCTGAACGTCGATCTGCGCCTGGACGAAGCGACGGCCATGCGCCTGTCGCCCGCCTTCATGCCGCCGGCGACGCGCGCGCCGGTGATGACCTGCGTCGGCGGCGACGAGTCGAGCGAGTTTCTGCGGCAGAACACGCTCCTCGGCGAGCGCTGGCGCGGCGCGTCCGCCGGCGACATCGCGATGCCGGGCAAGAACCATTTCTCCGTGGTCGACGGCCTCGCCGACCAGGCGAGCCCGCTCTACCTGGGCGCGCGCAAGCTGATGAAGCTCGACAAATGAAAGAGTACCTGCAGCCCGGGAATTTCGTCGACAGCACGCATCCCGCAGTGCGGGCTTTTTCCGCCGAACACGCGCGCGGCGCCCACGATCGCGAGAAGGCGGTGTCGCTCTACTACGCGGTGCGCGATCGCATCCGCTACAACCCGTTCCAGAACTTCCTGCTAGATGAGAGCTACCGCGGCTCGGCCTGCCTCGAGCGGCGCATGGGCTGGTGCGTGTCGAAAGCGGCGCTGCTCGCCGCCTGCGCGCGTGCCGCCGAGATCCCGGCGCGCGTCGCCTTCGCCGACGTCAAGAACCACCTCACCACGCCGGAACTGACGGCGAAGATGGGCACCGATCTCTTCGTCTACCACGGCTACACAGAGCTCTATCTCGACGGCAGATGGGTGAAGGCAACGCCCGCGTTCAACCTGAGCCTGTGCACCAAGTTCCGCGTCAAGCCGCTCGAGTTCGACGGCCGCGAAGACTCGATCTTCCATCCGTTCGACCAGGACAACCGGCGGCACATGGAGTACCTGCGCGATCGCGGCAACTTTGCCGACGTGCCCGCGGAGGACATCAAGCGCGTGTTCGCCGAGACCTACCCGAACTTCTACAACCTCGGCCCCGACGCCGCCCGGCAGAAGTTCGGCTGAGCGCCCCCGCGCAGTTCATCGCAATGCGCGCGCTGCTGGA
>DASXRW010000165.1:0-7151 GCA_036506355.1 Burkholderiales bacterium | reverse complement strand
TGTTTGACGAAGTTGAAACGCACGCCGCGGATGCCCCCATCGTGCATGCGCTGGAACTCGCGCTCGCCGTAGGTCTCGTCGATGATCGCCGTGCCGCGGTATTGGCCCTTCGCCCGCGCGATGCCGTCGAGCGTGACGCGCATGTCCGCGCCGTGGCAGCTTGCGTGCACGATGACTGCGCGCTCGATCCCCAGGGTCTTATGGAGCTTTTGTAAATCCTCGAAGGGCGCATCGGGCGGCCAGTACGGCGCGTCGGGCGCATAGGGGAACTTTGCCGCCGGGCCGAAGATGTGGCAGTGCGCGTCGCAGGCGAGCGCCGGTGGCCGGAATTTCGGCTGGCGCGTGTTCGGGTCGGGCGGTGCAGTGGTGTTCACGGAAGCGGCGCGGCAGAATTATGCCGATGTCTCAACTTCGGTGTCTGCTCGGCCTGCTGCTGGTTTCGTGCAGCGCGCTCGCCCAGTCGTTTCCGAGCCGCCCGGTCACGCTGATCGTGCCTTTCTCGCCCGGCACGGGGATCGATATCCTGGCGCGCGTCATCGCGCCCAAGCTCTCCGAGAAGTGGGGCCAGGCGGTGGTGGTAGAGAACAAGGCCGGCGCGAGCGGCAATATCGGCACCGATGTGGTGGCGAAGTCGCCGCCCGACGGCCACACGCTGATGGTGACGGTGAATACCTTCACCATCACGCCCTCGCTCATCAAGAACACGCCGTACGACGTACTGACCGATTTCTCGCCGATCAGCAAGATCGCGCTCGCCACCTACTGCTTCGACGTCAACCCGAAGGTGTTCCCGGCGAACAACATGCAGGAAGCGATTGCGCTGATCCGCCAGAACCCGGGCAAATATTTCTTCGCCTCGCCGGGCAGCGGCACGCCGCATCACATCGGCATGGAGCTCATCAAGCTGCGCCTCGGGCTCAATGCCACGCACGTGCCTTACAAGGGCTTCGCCGGCGCGATGCAGGACCTGATCGGCGGCCAGGTGCACATGATGTTCACGCTCGTGCACTCGTCCATCCCGCACGCGAAATCCGGCCGCATCAAGATCCTCGGCGTCACCGGCACGCAGCGCTCGGCGCAGTTTCCGCAGGCGCCGACCTTTCGCGAGCAGGGCATCGATTTCATGGACGATGTCGACGCCTGGTACGCGGTGATCGGCCCGGCGAAGCTGCCCGCCGAGCTGGTGGCGAAATTGAATGCGGACGTGAACGCCGTGATGGCGCTCCCGGATGTGAAGCAAAACCTGCTCGGCCAGGGATTGATTCCGACGACGAGCACGCCCGAGCAGCTCGCCGCGCTAATCAAGTCGGATGTGCCGCGCTGGGCGAAGGTGATCGCCGAGGCGAAGATTACGGCCGATTGACCGGCTCGAGCACCAGGTGAATCAGCGCGAGCTGGCCTTTGCCGAGCGCCTCGAAGCCTCGCCTAAGCGCGGCGCGCACGTCGCGCGGGCTCTCCACCTTCTCGCCGTAGCCGGCGAAGGCGCGCGCGAGCATCGCGTAATCCGGCTTCGGCGTGATCGACGTGCCGATGAACTGGTTCGCGCGCACCGCCCAGCCTTGCGGGTACTCGCGCACCACGTCGCCCTTCTGCGAAAAATAGCCGGCGTTGTCGAACAGCACGACAAGAAGCGGCAGCTTGTGCTCCTGGCAGGCGCCGAAAGCGGCGATCACCGGGTTGTAATAGAAGGAGCCGTCGCCGATCGTGAGGACGACGGGGCGATCGCGCTGCGCGTTCTTGACGCCGAGCGCGGTGCCCAAGCCCATGCCGAGGCCGCCGTAGCTCGCCTCATAGAAGGCGCCGGGCTTCAGCTTGTCCATCAGGCGCGTGAGGTCGCCGCGGTGCGAGATGGTCTCGTTCACCACGATTGCGTCTGTGGGCAGCACATCATTGAGCTCGTGCGCCGCCCACGCCGCCGTGATGACTGCGCCCTCGCCTGCGGCGCGCGCCTTTTTGGCGAGCTCGGATCTACGCTGTGGCCAATCATGCTTCGCAAGCCACAGGCGCCGACGGGATTCGCGCCGGTCGGTGGCATCCTGCAGCGTCTCATTAGGATCGGCGACGCAAGTCGCGAGCTGCCTGAGCGTGAGCTCGGGATCGCCCTGCAGCACGAAATCGGCGCGGAAACCCCAGAACGGCAGATGCGAATGCAGCGGATCCTCGCCGAGCGCGGCGACCTTGGTGCCGCGCAGCGCGGAAGCCGGATGCCAGCCGGCGACGGCCTCGGCGAGCAGGATGAAATCGGCTTCCTTCAGCAGATCGTGCACCGGCTCTACCGCGACGCCCGCATAGAGCGGATGGTCGCGCGGGAAGTTGATGTAATCGCCGTGCCAGCCGTCGAGCACCGGCGCGCCGAGCGCTTCGGCGAGGCGCACGAGCTCGTCCACCGCGCCGACGTTGCGCCCGAGCTCCTCGGTGACGATCACCGGCTTCTTCGCGGCGCTGAGCGCCGCGGCCACCTCGGCGATCGCTTCCTCGTTCGCCACCGGCGCCGCCGGCAGCGCGGCGACTGAAGGCGGCTCGGCGCTCATCGTCTCCATCAGCATCTCGGTGGGCACCGACACGAACACCGGTCCCTTCGGCGCGCTCATCGCGAGCTGGCAGGCGCGCTGGATGGTGTGCGGCAGGATGAGCGGCGAGTTGAGCCCGAAGCTCCACTTCACGGTCTCTCCGACGAGGCGCGCCGGCCCGCCCATGTCGGTGAGCACGCGCAGCCACTGCCGGCCGGCCGGCGGCGCGGGCGGCTCGGCGAACGAGACCGATTCGCCCGCCATCACCACCATCGGGATGCGCTCGTGCAGCGCCGCGCGCAGGCCCATCGTCGCGTGCAGCGCGCCGACCGTGGTGTGCAGCACGAGCGCCGGCAGCTTGCCGGTCGCCTTGGCGTAGCCCGTCGCCATGCCGACCGCGGTCTCTTCGTGGCGCGAGGAGATGTACTCGGGGACTTCACCCGGCTGATACGGCTTGGCGAGCGCTTCCCAGAGCGGCGCCCAGTCCGATCCCGGCGAGGCGAAGATGCGCTCGACGCCCATCGCGCGCAGCACGCGCAGGACGGCTTCTGCGCCGGTGATGCCCATCTCGGTGGCGCGCTCGTTCACTGCAGGCGCTTCGCGGCTTCCTGGACGATGCTGAGATCGGCGTGCCTTGCGACGTCGATCGACGCCTTCACCAGGCCTAGCTCGTGCTGGAGATCGATGTTGGCCTGCAGCGCCTTTAAGTCCGGCAGCATGTTCGCGTCGCGATAGTAGTCGCCCTGCTGGCCGTTCTTGGTGAAGAGCCACTTGTCGAAGGCCGCCGCGGGCCGCTTGCTCACGCGCGCGGCGATCTCGACCGCTTCCTTGTGGTTCGCCGGATCGAGATACCAGCGCACGGCGCGGATCACGTCCTCCATGAAATCGATCACGACCGCGCGGTTCTTCTGCAGAAAGCCCGAGCGCGCCGCCCACAGGATCATCTGCGTGCGTCCCACGACCTCTTTCTGCGTGAAGAGCACGCGCGTCGCGGCGCGCAGCTCGGGGTCGAACGAGAACGGGATCACGCCGGGGATGGCGTCCGCCTTCTTCGACAGGAGCGTGGGCTTCATGTTGGGGAAGGCGGTCTCGATGACGTTCACATCCCTGCGATCGTCGAGCCCGTTCTTGCGCAGCATGGCGCGCATGATGATGTCGACCGCGCTGCCGGCGACATTGGTCGCCACCACCTTGCCCTTGAGATCCTTCACCGACCGGATCGGCCCGTCCTTGAGGACGAAGAATTCGTCGGTGTAGTAGCCCTCGACGCCGTCCTGGAACTCGTCGGCGATGACGCGCAGGTCGTCCATGCCGGCGTTTTGCACCGCGATGGCGAGCGAGGCGAAGGCGAGGTCGGCGATCTCGAGCTCGTTGTTGGCGAGCGCCGTGATCATCTGCGGCGTGCCCTGGAAATGCACCGCCTCGAACGTGTAGGACTTGCCCTGGTGGCGCGCGAGGCCCGGCTTCTCGAAGATGAGCGAGGCCCAGTTCGCCACCGGCACGACATAGGCGACGCGGATCTTGACGGGCTGCTGGCCGAAGGCGGCGCCGGCCATCAATGCAAATAGAACGCCGAACAAAGCGCGCATGAGTCTCCTCCTCAGTGGAATTTCATTCTAAACGCTCGCGGGCGCCGCGGTCTCCGGATGCCAGGCGAGAAGCCGCGCGCGCGCGAGCGCCATCAGCCGCACCAGGACGTAGCCCGCGACCGCGATCTCGACGATGCCGGCGAAGACACCCGGCGAGTCGGCAAAGCGCGACGCGGTGATCATCGCGCCCCCCAGGCCGACGCCGCCGAGCTTCATCTCCGCGACGATACACACGATGAGCGCGATCGGCAGCGACACCTGCAGCCCGGTCATGATCTGCGGCAGCGCCGCGGGGAACACCACTTCGTGCAGCAGCTCGCGCTCGCTTGCGCCGAGATTGCGCGCCGACCACAGGAGCTCGCGCTCCACCGCCAACGTGGCGGCGATGGTCGCGGTCAGCACGGGAAAGATGGCGTCGAACACGACCATGGAGATCTTCGACAGGTCGTGGAAGCCGAGCCACAGCGTGATGATCGGCAGGAAGGCGATCTTCGGCATCGGGAAGCCCACCGAGATCAGCGGATCGAGGAGCCAGCGCGCCGCGCGGTTGTAGGCGACTGCGAAGCCCAGCGCGATGCCCGCGAGCGCAGCGACCGCGAAACCCGTGAGCGAGCGATAGAGCGTAAGGCCCAGGTGATGCCACAGGTCGCCGGCCGCGGCGTCGGTCCAGATCCGTGCGAGCACCACGCTGAGCCTGGGCAGCATGAAGGGCGTGACCGCGCCGCTGCGCGCGAACACTTCCCACGCCAGCGCGATGCCGAGCACCGAGATCCACGGCGCAAGGCGGAGCATCATTCGCGCCATGCGAAGGCTCGCTTGACGAGAAGGAGGTAGAGCCGGTCGGCGAAGAAGCCGAGGAAGGCGACCACCAGCACTACCGCGAACATGGCGTCGTAGATGCCGCCCTCGCCGAGGAAGCCGATCAGATAGCCGAGGCCGGCGCGCGCGACGATCAGCTCGGAGGACACGAGCAGCACGAAGGCGAGCGCGAGCGCGGTGCGCACGCCGTTCGCAAGCTCGGGCAGCGCGCTCGGCAGCACCACGTCCCAGAGCACGCCCAGCCGGCTCGCGCCGAGGCTTCTTGCCGACCAGACGAGCGCCTGCTCGCAGGAGCGCGCGCCGTTGTAGGCGCCGAGCGTCACCGGCAGCATGCAGCCGAGGAAGATCAGCAGGATCTTCGAGCCGTCGCCGAACCCGAGCCAGAGCACCGTCACCGGGATCAGCGCGGACTTCGGCATCGGATAGAGCGCCTCGACCAGCGGACCGAGAAAAGCATCCACCGCGCGCCACCACGCCATCAGGATGCCGAGCGCCGCGCCCACGACGATGGCGAGCAGAAGGCCGAGGCCGGTGCGGTAAAGCGAGGCGGCGCCGTTCGCCCACAGGTCGCCTTCGCGCAGCAGCGTCCATCCCGCCTTGAGCACCTCGGAGAGCGAGGGTAGGAGGTCGTGCGAGACGAGGCCGAGCTGCACGATCGCCTCCCATGCAGCCGCGAGCAGCAGGAGCGGCAGATATCTCATTGCGCCTTGATTGCTTCGTCGCGCACCAGGTTCCAGATCTCGTCGACCTTCTCGGCAAAGGCGCTCGAGCGGTAGATGTGCGGATCAGCGCGGTCGAGGTCGACCTCCACGATCGCCTTGACGCGGCCGGGCCGCGCCGACATCACCACCACGCGCTGCGCGAGGCGCACCGCCTCCTGCACGTCATGGGTGACGAAGAGCACCGTCGTCGGGCGCCGCTGCCAGATCGCCGAGAGCTCGGCCTGCATCAGGCTGCGCGTCTGCGCATCGAGCGCGCCGAAGGGCTCGTCCATCAGCAGCATCTTCGGATCGACCGCGAGCGTACGCGCGAGCGCCGCGCGCTGCTTCATGCCGCCCGAGAGCTGCGAGGGATAGCTTTCCTCGAATCCTTTCAGACCGACGAGCTCGATGTAGGCTTGCGCGCGGCGCTCCTGCTCCTCGCGCGCGAGGCCGAGCTTCTCGAGGCCGTAGCGCACGTTCGCGCGCACGCTCTTCCAGGGAAAGAGCGCGAAATGCTGGAACACGATGCCGCGGTCGGGGCCCGGTCCCGCCACGGGCGCGCCTTCGATGCGGATCGCGCCCTGCTCGACCGGCAGGAAGCCGCCGATGAGATAGAGCAGCGTCGACTTGCCGCAGCCCGAGGGGCCGAGCAGCGCGATGAACTCGCGCGCCTCGATCTCGAGCGACACGTCCTCGAGCGCCCGCACTTCGCGCCCGCGCGCCGGCCGGTAGGTGTGCGACACGCCCTCGATCAGGATCTGGCGCTTGACAGGCGTTTCTTTCGACTCGACCATCGACATGTCCATCTGATGTTATTGCAGGCTCCCGTTTGACGTCGAGAAAAGCCGCCCTGGTCACCGGCGCCGCGACCGGCATCGGCGCAGCCGCGGTGCTCGCGCTCGCGCGCGCCGGCTACGACGTGGCCGTCAACTACAGCTCGAGCGAAAAGGCGGCGCGCGACACGGCAGCGCAGGCGGAGAAGCTCGGCGCGAAGACGCTGGTCATCAAGTGCGACGTCGCCGATGAACCTGGCGTGCGCGCCATGCTGGCGTCGGTAAAGAAAACGTTCGGGCGGCTGGACGTGCTCATCAACAATGCGGGCACCACCGCCTCTTGGAAGCCGAAAGACCTGGAGACGCTCTCGCTCGAGGAATGGGACCGCGTCTTCGCGGTCAACGTGCGCGGGCTTTTCCAAGTCACCCGCGCCGCCGTGCCCATGTTGAAGGAAGCGAAAGGCTGCATCGTCAACACGGCGAGCATCGTCGGCCTGCGCCCCGGCCCGCAGCCGCTGCCCTACGCCGCGAGCAAGGCGGCGGTGGTGAATCTCACCAAGACGCTCGCCTGGAACCTCGGCCCTGAGATCCGCGTGAACGCGGTCGCGCCCGGCTGGATGGAAGGCGACTGGATGAAGCGCATGCTCAAGGACAAGTACGAAGATCTGATGGGCAAACGCGCGAAGTCGACGCCGCTCAAGCGGGTGGTCACCGCCGACGATGTCGCCGAGACCATGATGAGCCTCGTCGAGGGCAACC
>DASXRW010000164.1:0-2507 GCA_036506355.1 Burkholderiales bacterium | reverse complement strand
GCGGATGTCCGGATGCGCGAGCAGCTCGCGCGCCGGCTCGACCAGGGTGACGCGGCCAAGCTCCAGGACGACGCCGAAATCGCAGCGCTCGAGCGCCTGGCGCGCGTTCTGCTCCACCATCAGCACGGTGACACCTTGCCGGGTGAGCGCGCGTACCGTCTCGAAAACATCGTGCATCGGGCCCGGCGCGAGGCCGAGCGACGGCTCGTCGAGGAGCAACAGCCGCGGGCGCGCCATCAGCACCATCGCCATCTCGAGAAGCTGCTGCTCGCCGCCCGACAGATTGCCGGCATCGACCTGCCAGCGCTCACGCAGCCGGGGAAAGAGCTCGCCCATTGCCGCGGCCTCGCGCGCCAGTTCGGTGCGCTTCATGCGCCGCGAATAGCCGCCGAGCAGCAGGTTCTCGGCCACCGAAAGCAGCGGAAAATTGCAGCGCCCCTGCGGCACGAGCCCGATCCCGCGGCGCAGCCGCTCTGGTGCGGAGAGCGGCGTGATGTCCTGTCCTTCGAACAGCACTTGTCCGGTGCGGCAGGGGACGATGCCGGCGATGAGCTTGAGCAGCGTCGACTTGCCCGCGCCGTTGGCGCCGATGATCGTGGTCCAGCTGCCCGAGGGAACCTCGAGCTCGACGCCGTGCAGGACGGTGTTGTCGTCGTAGCCGCCGCTTGCGCCGCGCAGCGCGAGGACGGGTTTCTCAGCCGCGGCCAAGGTAAGCCTCGATCACGCGCTCGTCCTTCGACACCTGCTCCGGCGTGCCGGCGGTCAGCACCCGGCCGCGGTCGAGGACGAAGATCCAGTCGCAGATGTCGAACACCAGCTTCAGGTTGTGCTCGACGATGAAGAGCGTGATGCCGCGCGCGGGTATGCGCAGCAGCTCCTCCTTCAGCTCATCGATCAGTGCGGGATTCACGCCGGCGACCGGCTCATCCAGCAGCAGCAGCTGGGGCTCGGTCATCAGTGCCATGCCGAGCTCGAGGAGCTTCTTCTGGCCGTACGAAAGTGCCGCCGCGAGGGAGGAGGCCTGGGCGCTCAGGCGAATTTCCGCGAGGACTTGCATGGCGCGCTCGCGCATCGCGCGCTCGTGGCGCCGGGTGCGACCAAGCTGCAGCGCTTCGGCGAGCGCCGAGTAGCCGGGAGCGGCCTGGGCGGAAGTGAGGAGATTGTCGAGCACGCTCAGGCGCGGGAACACCTTGAGCTGCTGGAAGGTGCGCCGCACTCCGGCGCGCACGATTTTGACCGGCGGCAAGCCGCTGAGCTCGAGTCCGTCCCCGAGCCATACCTGACCGCTGTCTTGCCGCTGGAAGCCGCTGATGCAGTCGAAGAGCGTGCTCTTTCCCGAGCCGTTCGGGCCGATGAGGCCGGTGATGGTGCCGGCGCGAACTTCGAGCGATACGGCGTCGAGCGCCGTGACGCCCCGGTAGTGCTTGGCGAGATCCTGCACGCGCAGGAGAGTCGTCATCGGAAGAGCCGCCGCGGCTTGTAAAGCACGATGCCAAGCAGGATCGCGCCATAAAGGAGCGAGCGCAGCTCGGGAGTAAGGCGCAGCATCTCCGGGAGCGCCGTGAAGATCACCGCTCCGGCGACCGGTCCCCACAGCGTTCCCGCGCCGCCGAGGATCACCATGATGAGCAGCGTCTCGGTGACCGAGAAGCCGAACACGCCGGGATCGATGTAAGTGATGAAATGGGCGTAGAGCCCGCCGGCGATGGCGGCGATCGCTCCCGACAGGCAGAAGGCGAAAAGCCGGGTGCGGAAGACGTCGATGCCGCAGGCGAGGGCAAGCTGCTCGTTGTCGCGCACCGCGAGCATGGCGCGCCCGAAGCGCGAGCCGACGACGAGCCAGGTCATGGCGACCGTGCCGACGGCGGCGACGGCGGACAGGTAGTACCACTGCGTGCGCGATTCGATGGCGTAACCGAGGAGCCGCGGCGCGGGAATGTTGGGCAGCCCGAGCGAGCCGCGCGTCACGCTTTCCCAATTGAGCGCCAGGAGCTGCAGCAGCAGCGTCGCCGCAAGGGTAACGATGACGAAGGCGTGCCGCGAGACGCGCAGGCTCGGAAAGCCGACCGCGAGGCCGGTGGCGAGCCCGGCGAGCGCGCAGGCGAGGAGACTCGCGGCGGCGTCCCAGCCGGAACGCAGCGCGAGCAGCGTGGCGACGTATGCGCCCATGCCGAAGAACGCCGGCGTCGCGAGCGACAGCAGGCCGCAGTAGCCGAGCACCAGGTTGAGCGACTGCACCAGCACGACGTAAATGCCCGTGATGACTGCGATGTGCAGCAGGTACGGCGAATTGACGGCGAGCGGGAAGCCGAGCACCACCAGCGCCGCGGCCGCAGCCACCGCCGCCTTTACCTCCATGGCGCGGTTCATACGCGCACGCTGCGGCCGAAGATTCCCTGGGGCCGGGCGAGCAGCATGGCGATCATGACGGTGAAAGCGATCGCATCGCGGATCGCGGCGTTGCCGAGGCCGCCGGCGTAGCTTTCGGCGAGGCCGAGCGCCATTCC
>DASXRW010000163.1:0-11221 GCA_036506355.1 Burkholderiales bacterium | reverse complement strand
GCGCCGGTGTAGCTCGCGAGCTTTTCCTCCAGCTCGCGCACCTCGGGCCCGAGGATGAACTGCCCGTGCTCGAGCACGCGCCGCATGCGCGCGTCGATATCGTCTTTCAGCGCGCGGTACTGGGTCTTGAGATCGGTGAATTCCATCAGGCGGCCGATTTTAGATGCACCGCGAGCCGCGCGCGCCATTCGTCGATCGGGGCGATGCCGGCGGCGCGCAGCTTGCTGTTGTCGAGCACCGAATAGCGCGGCCGCGGCGCCTTGGCGCCGTACTCGGCGGTGCTCACTGGCTTCACCTCGACCGCGCGACCGGCGAGCCGCAGGATCTCCAGCGCGACCTCGTACCAGCTCGCCGCGCCCGCCGCCGACGCGTGAAAGGTGCCTTCCAACCGGGCGGCGAGCAAGCCCGCCGTAACGCTGGCGATGTCCGCTGACCAGGTCGGCGCGCCGACCTGGTCGTTCACCACGCGCAGCAGCGCGCCCTTCTCTGCCTGCCTGAGGATCGCGCGCACGAAGTTGCTGCCCCAGCCATAGACCCAGGCCGTCCTGATGATCAGATGGCGGCAGCCGGAGGCGCGGATGCGCGCTTCGCCCTCGAGCTTCGAGCGTCCATAGACGCCAAGCGGATTTGGCGCATCGTCCTCCACATAGGGCGAGCGCTTGGCGCCGTCAAACACGTAGTCGGTCGAATAGTGCACCAGCAATGCGCCGCGTCGCTTCGCTTCCTCGGCAAGAACGCCCGGAGCGACGCCGTTCACCTGCATCGCGAGCTCGGGCTCGCTCTCGGCCTTGTCCACCGCGGTATAGGCCGCAGCGTTCACGATGACGTCCGACTTGACCTCGCGCACGACGCGCCGGATGGCATCAGCGTCGGCCAAGTCGAGCGCTGCATGGTCGGTCGCGACCGTCGGCTGCAAAAGCTTTTGAAGCTCGGAGCCGACCTGGCCGTTGCGGCCGGTCAGCAGCACGTTCACGGAAAGACCTCGGCCTCCCGCAAGCGCGGCGCCGCCGCGTCGCGCTTGGAGAGCACGGGCTTGCCCTCGAAGGGCCAGCGGATCGCGAGGTCGGGATCGTCCCAGCGGATGATGCGCTCGAGCTCGGGCGCCCAGAACTCGGAAAGCTTGTAGATCACCTCGACCCGCTCGGAGAGCGCGAGGAAGCCGTGGCCGAAGCCCGACGGGATCCATGCATAGCGGTGTTCGTTCCCCGAGAGCCGGAAGCCGGTCCATTTGCCGAAGGTCGGCGAGCTGCGCCGCAGGTCGATCGCCACGTCGTAGAGCTCGCCGGAGAGCACGCCGATCAGCTTGCCCTGCGGCCGGCCGAGCTGATAGTGCAGGCCGCGGATGGTGTGCTTCACCGAGCGCGAGCGGTTTTCCTGGACGAAGCTGACGTCGACGCCGGTCGCCTCGCGAAAAGTGCGCTGGTTGTAGCTCTCATAGGTGATGCCGCGGTGGTCCTCGTGGATCTTCGGCTCGAGCAGCACGACCTCGCGAAGCTCGGTCGGGATGACCTTCATCGATAGATCCGCTCGGACAGGACGCTTCGCAAGTATTCGCCATAGCTGCTCTTCTCGAGGGGGCGTGCCAGCGCCTCGAGCTGGCGCGCATCGATGAACCCCATGCGGTACGCGACTTCCTCGGGGCAGGCAATCTTCAGGCCCTGGCGGCGCTCGATGGTTTCGATGAAGTGCGCCGCCTCGAGCAGTGCCTCGTGGGTCCCGGTATCGAGCCACGCCAGGCCGCGCCCGACCGGAATCGCCTTGAGCTCGCCGCGCTTGAGATAATCGTCCAGCACATCGGTAATCTCGAGCTCGCCGCGCGCCGAGGGCTTCAGCCGCTCGGCAATCTCGACCGCGCGGGCGTCCAGGAAGTAGAAACCCGTGACCGCGTAGCGCGAGCGCGGGTGCTTCGGTTTTTCTTCGATGCTCTTCGCCGTACCGCCCTCGTCGAATTCCACGACGCCGTAGCGCTCGGGGTCCTTGACCGGATAGCCGAACACCGTGGCGCCGCGCTCGCGCTCCATGGCGGGCTTGACCAGTGCGCCCATCTCGTGGCCGTAGAAGATGTTGTCGCCCAGGATCAGCGCCAAGCGCTCGCCGGCGATGAAGTCGCGGCCGATGAGGAACGCCTGGGCGATGCCGCCCGGCTTGGGCTGGATCGCGTAGTGCAGCTTCAGGCCCCAGCGCCGTCCGTCGCCGAGCAGCTCCTGGTAGCGCGGCGTGTCCTGCGGCGTCGAGATCAGCAGGATCTCGCGGATGCCGGCCAGCATCAGCGTGGTGAGCGGGTAATACACCATCGGCTTGTCGTAGACCGGCAGCAACTGCTTGGATATGACCTGGGTCGCCGGGTAGAGGCGCGTCCCCGAGCCGCCGGCGAGCAGGATGCCTTTCACGCGACCGCCTGCGCGAAATAGCGCTCCAGGTTGGCGAGATACCACTGCACGGTCTTCTCGAGACCGGTCTCGAAGCTCTCCTTCGGCTGCCAGCCGAGCTCGCGGCGGATCTTGCCGATGTTCATGGCGTAGCGGCGATCATGCCCCGGCCGGTCGGTGACGAAGGCGATGAGCTCTGCATAGGAGCCGGCCTTTCGCGGCCGCGCCTTGTCGAGCAAGGCGCACAACGTCTGCACCACCTCGTTGTTCGCGCGCTCGCTTTCGCCGCCGATGTTGTAGGTCTCCCCCGGCCGGCCCTTGGCCAGCACCAGCCGCAAGGCATCGCAGTGATCGGTGACATACAGCCAATCGCGCACGTTGCGCCCGTCGCCATACACCGGCAACGGCTTGCCGGCGAGCGCATTGCGGATCATCAACGGAATCAGCTTCTCCGGGTACTGGTGCGGCCCGTAGTTGTTCGAGCAGTTGGTCGTGAGCACCGGCAGGCCGTACGTGTGGAAGTACGCACGCACCAGGTGGTCGGCCGCCGCCTTCGAGGCGGCGTAGGGACTGTTCGGCGCGAATGGCCGCTCTTCGGTGAACGCCGCCTCCTCTGCTGCCAGCGAACCGTACACCTCGTCGGTCGAAATGTGGAGGAAGCGAAACGCAGCATCCGAACAATAAGCGCGCGCCTCCTCGAGGAGGCTCCAGGTCCCCACGACGTTGGTCTGCACGAACTCCGCCGGCCCCGTGATCGAGCGGTCGACGTGGCTTTCGGCGGCGAAATGCACGATGGCGCGCGGCTTGTGCTTGCGCAGCAGCCCCCTCACCAGCTCGCGGTCGCAGATATCGCCGCGCACGAAGACATGGCGCGCATCGCCGGCCACGGCGGAAAGGTTCATCAGGCTGCCGGCGTAGCTCAGCTTGTCGAGCGTGACGATCGGCTCGTCCGCCTGCGCGAGCGCAGCGACGACGAAGTTCGAGCCGATGAAGCCGGCGCCGCCGGTGACGAGGAGCATGCGCGATTATCGCCGAACGCTTCGCGGCAGCCACAGGCCCAAGAGCAGCGCGGCGAGCAGCCCGTGCTCATGGTGCAGCGTGGTATTCACCGTCCCGACGGCCACGCTCACCACCCAGGCGGCAGCGGCCGCGCCCCATAGGAGCCAGTCGTGCTCTGCATCTGCAAGGCGCGGCCGTCGCCGCAAAAGCCACCACCCCCAGACGATGAGAACCGCGGCGAGCGGCGCAGCGCCGACGATGCCGCGTTCAGCCAGGGTGTTGAGGTAAAGGTTGTGGGCATGAGGCATCAGATCGCGCAGTTGCTGCGTTTCGAGCTCGCGGCTCGCCAGGGCGAAGTTGTCCATTCCCACGCCGAACCAGGGGTGCTGCTGCCAGGTGGACGCCGCCAGGTTCCAGGCGCGCTCGCGAAAGTTGAGCGCGCGGCCCGCCTGCACGCTCTCCGCGTGCTTCTCGAAAACTTCTGCGCCACCGAGCACGCCCAAGACGCCAGAGGCGACGAGCACCGCGGCGACGAGCGCGGCCGGAAGGCGCGAGCGGGGCCACCACGCGAGCGCCAGGATGGTGAGCGTGAGAAGCCCGGCGACCACGCCCGAGCGGCTGGCCGCCACGAAAAGCGACACGAGCAGCAAGAGCGTGGCCGCGCCCGCCACGATTCGCTGGCGCCCGACAAAGAACCATGAAGCGCAAAGCCCGAGCATGATGGCGAGGTAGATGGCGGTGTGGTTCACGTGGCCGACCGAGTTGAGCTCGAGCCTGCCGATCGCGCCGCTCCAGAGCTGGGCATAGCCCATGGCGAGGCCCACCAGCACCGATACGATCAGCGCCGCGAGCACGGCCCGCGTCTCGCTTTCGGTCAGCCGGCTGCGCTTCACCATCCACAGCACGCCGGCGTTGCGCACGATGTCGAGAGGCGCACGCCATTCGCTGCCATGCAGGGCGGCGAAGGGGGCGATCACAAATCCCGAAGCCAACCAGGCGAGGATCAGCGTGTCCCAGAGATCCCAGCCGCCGCCGAAATCGCGCGCGCGCGCCCGGTTGGCGAGCCAGACCAGGGCATAGGCGAGCCAGGCGAGATTCTTCGGCGCTTCGTAAAGCGGCAGGAAAATGCACAGCACGAGCAGCAGCCCGATTTCCAGGCGGCGGCTCATGGGAAGCGAAAGAGGAAACAACATCGGCGCGATATTACAATCGCGCTTCGACCATGATCCGCAGCGACATCGACTGGGAAGGACTGCGGGGCGCCTTTGCCGAGGCACTGCCCTTTCCCCACGTGGTGATCGACGATTTCTTCGAGCCCGGCGTGGCCGAGGCGCTCGAGCGCGACATTCCCGCGTTCGATGATCCCTCGTGGATGCAATACAGCAATCCGATCGAGGAGAAGCGCGCGCTCAATCACTGGGACCGTTTCCCCGCGGCCACATACCGGGTCCTTGCCCACCTCAACGGGGCGTTCCTGGAAAGCCTGCACGCGCTCACCGGTATCGAAGGCCTGCAGGCGGACGCGGGCCTGCACGGCGGCGGCTGGCACCTGCATGGCCGCGGCGGCAAGCTCAACGTCCACCTCGACTATTCGGTGCATCCCAAGCTGCAACTCGAGCGGCGCCTCAACCTGATCGTCTACCTGACGAGCGGCTGGGACCCGGCGTGGGGCGGCGCGCTCGGGCTCTGGAGCCACGACGCGGAGGCAACCGGTCCCAAAGACCTCGTGAAGGCGGTGGACTGCCGCTTCAACCGCGCGGTGATTTTCGATACCACGCATGCCTGGCACGGCCTGCCGGATCCAATCGCGTGCCCCGAGGGCGTGTATCGCAAAAGCATCGCGACCTATTACCTCACGCCCGCGCGCGAGAGCGCCTCGACGCGCGGCAAGGCGCTTTTCGCGCCGCATGGCGAGCAGGCGCAGGACGAATCGGTGCTGGAGCTGATTCGCCAGCGCTCCGACGTCGCTACGGCGCCCAAGACCTACCGCTCCAAATAGCCGCGCGCCGCTTCGCGGTAGATCGCTTCCATGCGGTCGAGCATGCGCTCGTAGGACATGCGCTCGGCGCAGTGGCGGCGTGCCGCGGCTCCCAACTGCTCGCGCAACGGCGCTTCGCTCATCAACCGCCCGAGGGCTGCGCGCAATGCTTCGACATCCGCGGGTGGAACCACAAGCGCGGTGGCGCCGTCCGTTGCGAGCTCGGCAATGCTGCCTACGTTAGTCGTGACGCAGGGCACTCCGACGAGCATCGCCTGCAGCAGGGCCTGCGGCACCCCCTCGTTCGCGTACGACGGCAGCGCAAAGATGTCGAGCGCCTGCAGCCACGGGACGACGTCGCGCTGGTTGCCTGCGAAGCGCACCCGGCTCTGCAGGCCGGCCGTCCTCACCTGGGCTTCCAGCGCCTCGCGTTGCGGACCATCGCCGACGATGACGAGAATGGCGCCCGCCGGGAGCGCTGCCAGCAGATAGCGATGTCCTTTCCAGCTGCGCAGCGTTGCCACGATGCCGATCAGCATCGCGTCCGAGGGTAGGCCGAGCCGTGTGCGCGCCGCGTGCTTGTCCCCGGGGCGATACGTCGCCGGATCGGCGCCGGTCGGCACCGACTCGATGCGCGCCGCCGGCACGTCGGTGCGCTCGATCAGATCCCGCTTGAGCGCTTCGCCGGCCGTGACGATGCGCGTGGCGCGACCGTAGAGCCAGCGGCTGAGCGCGTTGCGCGGCACCGGCGCCGAGATGTGGCGCGTGCGCACGATCGGCAATCGCGTACCGATGGTGGCAAGCGCGGCGAGCCAGGAATCGGTGGAGCTGTGCGTGCTGAGCACGTCGCAGCGGTTCGCCTTTAGCCAGCGCCGCAGCGCAAGTAACCCATCCAAGCGCTTGGTCGCAATCGGGAGGGCCACCGTGCGTAAGCCCCAGTTGGGTGCCTCGGCGTAGAGGCGCGCCTCGAGCGGGCAAAGCAGCGTCAACTCGTGGCCGCGCCGCGCGAGACCCTGGGACTCCGAGAGAATGCGCAGCTCCTGCCCGCCCCAGCCGAGCGAAGACTCCGTATGGACGATGGCGAGCTTCGTCATTTTTTCCGTTTGCGAGGCGCCGGAGCTATACATCCGCCCCGGACAGAAGCTCACGCGAGTCTGCGAAGGGTCT
This sequence comes from Burkholderiales bacterium, assembly GCA_036506355.1. Classification (GTDB taxonomy): domain Bacteria; phylum Pseudomonadota; class Gammaproteobacteria; order Burkholderiales; family SG8-39; genus SCGC-AG-212-J23. The sequence continues at coordinate 4,708 of DASXRW010000163.1, read as the reverse complement.
TCCTGTAATCCTTAACAGTAAGCCGGATGGCCGACTTCACGTTTCTAGCGGCGGGCGCTTTGCGCGAAGAAGTCAGGCTCTTGCTCTTGGTCCGTCGTGAAGCCATGTTTAATGGCGGTTTAGGCCGCCGCACGCTCGGCGGCGTACTGGATCCGGTAGAGCCGCGCGTAGAGCCCGTCCCTGGCGAGGAGCTCCGTGTGGCTGCCGAGCTCCGCCACGCGACCGCGCTCGAGGACGGCGATGCGATCGGCGCGCTCGATGGTGGACAGCCGATGCGCGATGACGATGGTGGTTCTGCCGCGCATCAAGGTATCGAGCGCCGCCTGCACCTGGCGCTCCGACTCCGAATCGAGCGCTGAAGTCGCCTCGTCCAGGATCAGCACCGGCGCGTTCTTGAGGAGCGCCCGCGCGATCGCGAGGCGCTGGCGCTGTCCGCCCGAAAGCCGCAATCCATTCTCGCCGATCAGCGTCTTCAGCCCCTCCGGCGTCTCGCGAATGAAGCCTAGGGCGTGCGCCGCCTCGGCGGCCGCGATGACGTCTTTCTCGGAAGCGCCGGCCATGCGCCCGTAGGCGATGTTGGCGTAGATGGAATCGTTGAACAGCACCACTTCCTGGCTGACGAGCGCGACGTTCGCGCGCAGGCTCTCGAGCGTGAGCGACTGGATGTCGTGGCCGTCGAGCAGCACGCGGCCCGCGCTCGGCGCATAGAACCGCGGCAGGAGGTTGACGAGAGTCGTCTTGCCGCCGCCCGACGGCCCGGCAAGGGCCAGCGTCTCGCCCGGCCGGATGCGCAGGTCTACGCCGGCAAGCGCCGGCTCGACGCGCGTTGGATAGGTGAAGCTCACGCTCTCGAACCCCACTTCGCCGCGCGCGCGGCCGATCGAAATGTGGCCGCGGTCTTCCTCCGCCGGCGTGTCGATCAAACCGAAGACGCTCTCCGCCGCCGCGAGCCCGCGCTGGATGTGGGGGTTGAGCTCGGTGAGATGCTTGATCGGCGCGAGCAGCATCATGGTCGCCGTCATGAACGACGCGAATTCGCCGACCGTGGCGCGCGTGCCGATGGTGTCCTGCATGGCGATGTACACGATCACGGCGACGGCGGTCGCCGCCAGCACGTGGGTGATCGGCGTCGTCAGCGCGGCGGCGATCTGCTCGCGCATGAGAAACCCCCGCAGCGTCTGCGCGCTCTTCAGGAAGCGCCTCGCTTCGTAGCCCTCGCCGCCGAACACCTTGACCACCTTGTGGCACTCGATCGTTTCCTGCAGCACATGCACCAGATCGCCGGTAGTGCGCTGCGCGCCGCGCGCCATCTTGCGCAGCCGGCCTGCGATCGCCCGCACGGTGAAGCCGATGGGCGGCGCGATCAACAGGGTGATGAGCGTGAGCTTCCAGTTGAGATAGAAGAGCCAGGCGAGCAGACCGATCACGGCGATCGAGTCGCGCACCAGCACGGTGAGCACGAAGGTGGCGGCGCCGCTCACTCCGGCGACGTCATAGGCGACTTTCGACAGTAAAGAACCGGACGTGTGATCGTCATAGAAGCCCGCCGGCAGCCTGAGCAGCCGATCGAACATCGCCGTGCGCAGGTCGAGCACCACGCGGCTCGAGACCCAGTTCATCAGGTACGACGACGTGAAGGTCAGGATGCCGCGCACCAGGAAAATCGCCACGATCGCGCCGGCGAAGAGGGCGGGCGGCGTGCTCGGCACCCGGGCGCCGAAACCGCCGTCGAGCAGCGGCTTGATCAGCGCGGGGAACAATGGCTCGGTCGCCGCCGCGGCCACCATGCCGAGCACCGCGAGCCCGAAGGTCTTGGCGTAGGGCCGCACATAGGACAGCAGCCGTGCGTAGAGCGCGCTCGAGCTTTGCGGCGTCATGCCGCCTCCCGGGCGAGGTTCGCGTACAGCGCGCTCAAGCGTCCGGCCATCTCGTCCATGCCGTAGCGCTCCGCCGTCGCGCGCGCGGCTTGCGGCAGGCTGCCGCTGCGTATGGCGCGGTCGGCTACGTGCATCAGCTTTGCCAGGCCGGGAACGTCGTCGGGCGCGCAGACCCAGCCGTTCACGCCCGGCTCGATGATCTCGGCCGCGCCGCAGCGCGAGCTCACGATGGCAGGCAGCCCCATGGCAAAGGCTTCGAGCGCGGTATTGGGAAAGGGATCGTAGCGGCTCGGAAGGATAAAGCAGTCGGCCGCGGCATAGAGCGGGCGCACGTCCTCGCGGCCGCCGAGAAATCGCACGCGATCGCCGAGCGGCGCCGCCTGCGCAGCGAAGCGCCGGCTCTCGCGATCGGTGCCGACGACGAGCAGCCAGAATGAGCGCTCGTTCGCGAGCTTGAGGGCTTCGATCGCGGCGCCCAGACCCTTGCGCGCAAAGCCGGAGCCGACGAACAGGAACAAGGTGTCGCGCGGCTGGCAGCCGAGCCCGGCGCGTGCCGCACCACGCAGCTCCTCGCGCTTGCGCGGATGGAAATGCGCGAGGTCGACGCCGCTATACACGACGTGCAGCTTCTCGGGCGCGATGCGAAACGCTCGCCGGATCTCGTCGCTCACCATGCGCGAATTGCAGATCACCGCGCGCAGCCGCGGGTGCTCGAAGAGCCGGCGCTCGGCGGCGCAGACGTACCGGTGGTAAGGGTTGAGCGCGATGCCCAGGCGCTCGAGGAGCGGTGCGGCGAGCGCGCGCAGCTCAAGCCAGCGGCGGTGCACGCCGTCGCCCGCGCGATAGACGTCGCAACCGGGGATGCGTTCGTGCGACTGCACGAGGTCGAAGCCCGCGCGGCGCCACGCGGCGCGCGCTGCGCGGGCAAACGACCAGTCGCGCCACACCTTGCCGATGTAGAACGGATCGACCCGCAGCACGCGGCGCGCGCCCCAACCGCCTTCTTTTCTGCAAATTAAGGTCACGTCGGCACCCGCGCGTTCCAGCGCCGGCAGCGCGCGCGCGATGAAGCGCTCGGCGCCGCCGAACGGGTTGTAGCGCTGGCGCACGATGGCGAGCCTCATTTTCCTGTGAGCTTCATGCCGCGGGGGCGAGCAGCTCGCGCGCCGCGGCGTGCACCGCATCCACCGGCAGGAACGTCAGGCACTCGCTCAGCTTGCCGCCGCCGCAGCCGTCGACGCCGCAGGGCCGGCAGCTGTGGGTGCTCGTCACGACGCGCCGCTCGACGTTCCACGGCCCCCATTGGTCCTCGCTCGACGGGCCGAACAGCGCCACGGTCGGCGTGCCCATCGCGGCGGCGAGATGCATGGGCATCGAGTCGACGCCGATGAAGAGCCGCGCGCGCGCCGTGAGCGCGCCGAGCTCCTTCAGCGACAACTTGCCCGCAAGATTGAGCGGCTTGCTCGCCGTCTTCGCGACGATCTGGTCGATGAAGGCGCTCTCCTGCGGCGCCGCGGTCAACACCAGCTGGTGGCCCTCGGCCGCGAGGCGATCGGCGAGCTGCGCATTGCGCTCCGCCGGCCAGCACTTGAAGGTCCACCGCGACGCCGGGTGCATGTGAACGAACGGCTGCGGCAACGCGAGCCCGGCCACCTTGCGCTCGGCATCGGGCCCCGGCACGAAATGCACCTTGCGCTCGTTGAGGGCGGGATAAACACCGATGCGGCGCAGCGCGTCGAGGTTCACTTCCACCTCGTGACGATTGCGCACCCGCGGATAGAGATGCGTGAAGCTCCTGCGCCACCAGCGGCCCCGGTCGAGCATGTGCGGGGCGACGCGGTAGCGCGCACCGACCAGGCGTGAAAGCCACGCGCCGCGCGGATGCTCGGTCAAGTGCAGCAATAGGTCATAGCGCCGTGCGCGCAGCGCGCGCAGGAGCGATTGCTCCTCGGCGAGCCGCGCCCACGCGCCTCGCTCGCGCCACTCGCGGCCGATGCGGTGCAGCTCGGCGAGCGCCGGATGGCCTTCGAGCATCGGCGCGGTGTCGTCGTAGACCAGCGCATCGATCTCGAGCCGCGGCGCGTGCGCCTTCAGGACGCTCAGCACCGGCGCCGCGAGCAGCACGTCGCCGTGGTGGCGCAGCTTGACGACGAGCGCCCGGGCGCATTCTGCGAGCGGGACGGCATCTTTCACCATCCCGCGAGGGTACCTTAATCGAGCCGCCAGGCCACCGACGCGTACGCCGCGCGCCCGGGCGCCGGCAGCGCGCTAAAGCTCGTCGCGCCGGTCGCCGTGCCATAGCTGAAGTAGTGCTTGTCGAACAGGTTCCTCACCTCGAGCGCGATCTCCCAGCGCGGCGCGAGGCGGTGCTCGAGCTTGGCGTCGGCCAGCGTGTACTCGAGCTGCTGGCGCGGGAAGGTATTCGCCTGATCGTTATCGAAGCGCTGTTTGCCGACGTGGCGCACATTCAGATTCACGCGGCTGCGCGGCGCGAAGCTCCACGAGCCGCCTGCCGTAGCGAGCACCTCGGGAACGAGCGGCACCGTCTTGCCGCCGACATCGACGCCGCCGTAGACACCCGAGCGAAAGCGCGCCTGCTGGAAGGCGAGCCCGCCGCGCAGATCCAGCGAGGGCGTTGTCTGCCACAGCGCCTCAAGTTCAAGCCCGCGGCGCTCGGTGGGCGAGAGATTGATGTTCGAGAAGGTGAGCGGGCTGAAGTAGATCTCGTTGTCGAGGCGGATCTCGTGCACGCTCGCGCGCAGCCGGAGCCTTCGGCTTTCGTACTCGAAGCCGAGCTCGGAGCCGAGCGCCGTTTGCGGCTTGAGCAGGGT
>DASXRW010000162.1:0-6013 GCA_036506355.1 Burkholderiales bacterium | reverse complement strand
CGCGATCGGCGCGAAGTCGCGCACCGGGTCGTAAGGCATCTTGGCGAAGAGGCTTACGTTGACCGCATGGGTGCCGAAGCTGCCCATGACCAGCGTGTAGCCGTCGGGCGCGGACTTGGCGACCGCGTCGGCGCCGATGTTGCCGCCGGCGCCGGTGCGGTTCTCGATCACCACCGGCTGTCTCCAGCCGTCGGACAGGCGAGCGCCGATGAGGCGCGCATAGAGGTCGGCGATGCCGCCGGCCGGAAAGGGCACCACGATCTTGATCGGCTTGGCGGGGTAGCTCTGCTGCGCAACGCCCGGCGTCGCGGCGGTCAGCAACATCACGCCGAGCGACGCAGCCAAGGCAAGCCGACCTACAATCGTCATGATCCGGGTCCCCCTTCTGCGGTTGTAGTTTAGCGGAGAGTACTCAACGCCATGGGAGCGCAGAACCACGCGCTGAAGTCCGCGCTGATCGAGAAGTTCAGGCGCCTGTACTACGCCGAGGTCGATCCCGAGGAGCTCGCCGCGCGCGAGCCGCACGACCTGCAGGGCGCGGCCGCAGCGCATCTCGCGTTCGCGCGGCGCTTTGCCGGCGGCGACGCGAAGCTGCGCGCGTACAACCCCGTGCGCGAGCAGCATGGCTGGCACAGCACGCACACCGTGATCGAGATCCTCAACGACGACATGCCGTTTCTCGTCGACTCCGTGACGATGGAAGTGAACCGCCAGGGGCTCACGCTGCATCTCGTGATCCATCCGGTGCTGCGCGTGACGCGCGACGACATGGGCGAGCTCGGCGCCGTATCCGCGCCGGCCGAATCCAAGGAAGGACGGCTCGAGTCGTTCATGCATCTCGAGGTCGACCGCCTGACCGATCGGGCGAAGCTCGCCGAGCTCGAGAACGGCATCGCCAAAGCGCTCGCCGACGTGCGCTCGGCGGTCGAGGACTGGCGCGCGATGCAGGCGCGCATGGTCGATGTCCTGAGCCGCATCGAGTCGGCACGCAGCGGCGTACCGGACACGGAGCTCGAGGAAGGCCGCGCGTTTCTCGCCTGGCTGCTCAATCATCATTTCACTTTCCTCGGCAGCCGCGACTACGCGCTCGAAAGCAAGAACGGCGAAGACGTGCTGCGCATCGTTTCCGGCTCGGGCCTCGGCATCCTGCGCGAGCACGGCGAGACGGTTTCCGCGAGCTTCGCCACGCTGCCGCCCGAGGCGCGCAAGCGCGCGCGCGTGAAGGAGCTGCTGGTGCTCACCAAGGCAAACGCGCGCTCCACGGTGCACCGGCCCGGCTATCTCGACTACGTGGGCGTCAAGCATTTCAACGCGAAGGGCGAGGTCACCGGCGAGACGCGCTTCCTCGGCCTGTACACGCACACCGCGTACGCCGAGAACCCGGTGCAGGTGCCGCTGCTGCGCCGCAAGCTCGCCGACGTCATCACGCGCGCGGGCCTCTTGCCCGCGGGCTACAGCGGCAAGGCGCTCGCCTCGATCCTCGAGAGCTACCCGCGCGACGAGCTGCTGCAGATCAGCGCCGATGACCTCTACGGGCACGCGACGGCGATCCTGCAGCTCGGCGAGCGCCAGCGCCTGCGCCTGCTCGTGCGCCAGGACGCGTACTCGCGCTTCGTCTCCTGCCTCATCTATGTGCCGCGCGAGCGCTACAACACGGAGCTGCGCCAGCGCTTCCAGAAGATCCTCACCGAAGCCTTCAACGGCGCGTCTTCGGAGTTCGACGTCGATCTCTCCGCTTCCGCGCTCGGGCGCATTCTGATGCGCATCCGCACCAAGCCCGGCGAGATGGCGGCATGCCCGGACCTCAAGGCGCTGGAGATGCGCCTCGTCCAGGCGATGCGCCGCTGGGAGGACGACTTATACGCCGCGCTCGTCGAGCGACATGGCGAAGAACGCGCGAACCAGCTCTGGCGTTCCTACGAGCGCGCTTTCCCGGCGAGCTACCGCGAGGAGTATGCGGTGGGCGACGCCGTTACCGACATCGAGAAGATCGAATCGCTCGATCCCGAGCGCGATTTGGGCATGAACCTGTACCTGCCGGGCGCGGCCGAGCCGGGCATGCTGCGCTTCAAGATTTACCGCCGCGGCGGCGAGCGCATGCCGCTCTCCGATACGCTGCCGATGCTCGAGCGCCTCGGCGTGCGCGTGCTCTTCGAGCATCCGCACAAGGTCGAGCCGCTGGGCGCCGCGCCGGTATGGGTGGTCGACTTCGGGCTGGTGCCACCCGCCGGCGCGCTCGCGCTCGACGCGGTGCGCGAGAACTTCCACCACGCGTTCTTCGGCATGTGGTCGAAGACGGTGGAGGCCGATCACCTCAACCGGCTGGTGCTGAGCGCGGGCTTGAGCGCGCGCGAGATCAGCGTGCTGCGCGCCTACGCGCGCTACCTCAGGCAGGCGGGCTCGACCTTCAGCCTGGCCTACGTCGAGCAGACGCTCGCTTCGAACCCGCGCATCGCGGCGTTCCTGGTGCGCCTTTTTTTCCAGAGATTTTCCGAAGGTGAAAAGCAAAAAGAAGAAAAGCTGACGGCCGAGATTTCCGCGGCGCTCGACGCGGTGCAGAACCTCGACGAGGATCGCATCCTGCGCAGCTTTCTCGCGGTGATCCGGGCGACGCTGCGCACGAATTATTTTCTCGACAAGCCCTGCGTCTCCTTCAAGCTCGATTCGAAGCGCGTGCCCGGGCTGCCCGAGCCAAGACCGCTGTTCGAGATCTGGGTGTACTCGCCGCGCGTCGAGGCGGTGCACCTGCGCGGCGGCTACGTCGCGCGCGGCGGCATCCGCTGGTCGGACCGCATGGAGGATTTCCGCACCGAGGTGCTCGGCCTGATGAAAGCGCAGATGGTGAAGAACGTGGTGATCGTGCCGGTCGGTGCAAAGGGCGGCTTCGTCCTCAAGCAGCCGCCCGCGGGCGAGCGCGAGGCGCTGATGAAGGAAGGCATCGCCTGCTACCAGACATTCCTGCGCGGCATGCTCGACATCACCGACAACCTGGTCGACGGCAAGATCGTGCCGCCCAAGGGCGTGCTGCGCCACGACGGCGACGACGCCTACCTGGTCGTCGCCGCCGACAAGGGCACGGCGACCTTCTCCGACATCGCCAACGGCATCGCCGCCGAATACGGCTTCTGGCTCGGCGACGCCTTCGCCTCCGGCGGCTCGGCGGGCTACGACCACAAGAAGATGGCGATCACCGCGCGCGGCGCGTGGGAGTCGGTGAAGCGCCATTTCCGCGAGCTCGGCGTGAACCTCCAGAGCAGCGCTGTCACGGTCGCGGGGATCGGCGACATGTCGGGCGACGTGTTCGGCAACGGCATGCTGCTCTCGCGCCACATTCATCTCGTCGCGGCGTTCGACCACCGCCACGTCTTCCTCGATCCCGCGCCCGACGCCGAGGCGAGCTTTCGGGAGCGCGAGCGCCTGTTCAAGCTCGCGCGCTCCTCCTGGGCCGATTACGACGCCAAGCTCATCTCCAAGGGCGGCGGCGTGTTCCCTCGCACCGCGAAATCGATCCCGTTGTCTTCTGAATCTCAAAAAATACTGGGAGTAGAGGCAAAGGCTTTGCCGCCGAACGAGCTGATCAGCGCCATCCTCAAGGCGCCGGTCGACCTGCTCTACAACGGCGGCATCGGCACCTACGTGAAATCGAGCAGGCAATCGCATGCCGACGTCGGCGACCGGGCGAACGACGCCATCCGCGTCAACGGCGCGCAGCTGCGCTGCAAGGTGGTGGGCGAGGGCGGCAATCTCGGCTTCACTCAGCTCGGGCGCGTCGAGTACGCGCTGAAAGGCGGGCGCATCAACACCGATGCGATCGATAACTCCGCCGGCGTCGACTGCTCCGACCACGAGGTCAACATCAAGGTCCTGCTCGGCGCCGCGGTCCGTGCGGGCAGTCTCACCGGCCCCGAGCGCAACAAGCTCCTGGCGGAGATGACCGACGAGGTGGCGGCGCTCGTGCTGCGCGACAACTACTTCCAGACCCAGAGCCTGTCGGTCTCGGGTGCGCTGGCGCCGGCGCTGCTCGACGCGCAGGAGCGCTTCATCAAGAGCCTTGAGAAGACCGGGCGCCTCAACCGCGCGCTCGAATACCTGCCCGACGACGAGGAGTTCGCCGAGCGCCGCGCGGCGAAGACCGGCCTTACCCAGCCCGAGCGCGCGGTGCTGCTCGCCTACTCCAAGATCGCGCTGTACGACGAGCTGCTCGCCTCCAGCGTCCCCGACGATCCGTTCATCGCCACCGCGCTCGAGCGCTACTTCCCGGTGCCTTTGCGCAGCCGCTTCAACGCGCAGATCCATGCCCATCCGCTGCGCCGCGAGATCATCGCCACGCACGTCACCAACAGCATGATCAACCGCGTCGGCAGCACCTTCGTGCACCGCATGCAGGAAGAAACCGGCGCTGGAGCGCCCGACGTGGTGCGCGCCTATCTGATCGTGCGCGAGGCGTTCGGCATGGTCGACCTGTGGCGCGCCACCGAGGCGCTCGACTACCAAGTCCCCGACCGCGTCCAGACCGCGATGGTGATCGACGCCGGCCGCCTCATCGTGCGCGCCACGCTGTGGTTCCTGAGGCACCGCGGCCACCTCGCCGACCTCACGCGCTCGATCGCGCATTTCCGCGCCGGCGCGGAGCGCCTCGCCGCGCTGCTGCCGCAGCTCCTGCCCGCGGCCGAGCAGTCCGCGTTCGCCGCCGCGGCCAAGCGTCTGGAGAAGGAGGGCGTGCCGCGCGAGCTTGCCGTGCGCTGCGCCGCCTTCGACGCCATGTTCTCCGCGCTCGACATCGTTGAAGTTGCCGACAGCATCCGGCGCGATATCGAGCCGGTGGCGCACCTGCACTTCGCGCTGTCGGGCGAGCTCGACTTCCCCTGGATCCGCGCCCGCATCGGCGCGCTGCCCGCGGACAGCCACTGGCACACGCTGGCCAAGGCCGCCTTGCGCGATGACCTCGCCGGCATGCTGCGCGCCCTCGCCGCCGATGCGCTGCGCACCGACGGCTCGGGCGATCCGGCGGCGCAGATCGCCGCCTGGAAAAGCCGCAACGCCGTCCTCTACGAGCGCTTCCGCCAGGTGCTCACCGACCTGCGCGCTTCCGAGTCGCCCGATCTGGCGATGCTCTCGGTCGCGATGCGCGAGCTGCGCAACCTTAGCTCGCGCTGATTCATTCACTGCGCGGCTTACGGATCGTTGAGAAGTGCGGCTGGATGAGGATTTCGGGCTTGAATCACTTGATCGCGACGCGGGCTCGGGCGATCGACTCAGCCGCAGGAATCAACTTGGCGCGGCCGCTCTCGATTTCATCAACGCGGTGCTCAACCTCGGCGGCCCATGCGGCTTCAATTTCGTGAACCTCGAAGATGCTGGTAATCAACCTGTCCGCGAGTTGCGCGCGCTCCTCCGCTGTAAGCTTGAGCGCTTGTGCTTCAACGATTTCGAGATCACTTGGCATGCAATCCTCAGGACTAATCATTCTCGTGACCGGCTATTCCGGTTCGCTGCGAGGCTTGTGGATCGTCGAGAAGTGCGGCTGCGTCAGGACTTCGGGCTTGAGCACTTCGTCGAGTTGCTCGCGCGTCATGAAGCCTTTGGTGAGAACGAGGTCGTAGACCTTCGCGCCGGTGCGCAGCGCTTCCTGCGCGATCTCGCTCGAGCGCGCGTAGCCGATGTGCGGGTTGAGGGCGGTGACCAGCGCCGTGGATTCGTCCAGCAGCCGGCGCGCGCGCTCGGTGTTGGCGGCGATGCCCTTGACGCAGCGCTCGTTGAGCGTGCGGCAGCCGGCGGTGAGGTGCTGGATGCCTTCGAACAGGCTGTGGGCGATGATCGGCTCGAAGGCGTTGAGCTGCAGCTGGCCCGCTTCCGCGGCCATGGTGACGGCCATGTCGTTGCCGATGACTTCGAAGGCGATCTGGTTCACGACTTCGGGGATCACCGGGTTCACCTTGCCGGGCATGATCGATGAGCCCGCCTGCACCGCCGGCAGCGTGATCTCGCCGATGCCGGCGCGCGGCCCGGAGGA
>DASXRW010000161.1:0-12952 GCA_036506355.1 Burkholderiales bacterium | reverse complement strand
ATCATCACCTTCTGGCACATCCCCTGGCCGAACCCCGAGGCCTTCGGCATCCTGCCCTGGCGCGAGGAGATCCTGGACGGCATGCTCGGCTCGTCGATCCTCGGCTTCCACACGCAGTTCCACTGCAACAACTTCTTCGACACGGTGGATCGCTTCCTGGAAGCACGCGTGGACCGGGAGACGTTTTCCATCTCCTACGGCGGCGACACCACGGAAGTGCGCCGCTACCCGATCTCGATCGAATGGCCGCCGGCCGCGCTGCAGGTGCAGGCGCCGGTCGCCGAATGCCGCAAGCGCGTGCGCGAGCGCCTCGGGCTCGCGCCCGATGTGAAGCTCGGCGTCGGTGTCGATCGGCTCGATTACACCAAGGGCATTCTCGAGCGCTTCAGCGCGGTGGAGCGCCTGCTCGAGCTCGAGCCGCGCTGGATCGGCCAGTTCGCCTTCATCCAGGTGGCGGCGCCCTCGCGCAGCTCGATCGACGAGTACCAGAACCTCGACGCCAAAGTGCGCGCCCTCGCCGCGCGCATCAACCAGCGCTTCGGCAAGGGCGACTACCAGCCGATCATCCTCAAGATCGAGCACCACGATGCCGCGCAGGTCTACGAGCTCTACCGCGCCGCCGAGGTGTGCATCGTCTCGAGCCTGCACGACGGCATGAACCTGGTCGCCAAGGAGTTCGTCGCCGCGCGCGACGACGAGCAGGGCGTGCTGATCCTCTCGCAGTTCACCGGCGCGGCGCGCGAGCTCGCCGAGGCCCTGATCGTGAATCCCTACGACTTCGAGCAGAGCGCCGCCGCGCTGCATCTCGCGCTCACCATGTCGAGCGATGAGCAGCGCGCGCGCATGCGCAGCATGCGGAACCTGGTGCAGGAGTTCAACGTGTTCCGCTGGGCGGGGCGGATGCTGCTCGACGCGGCGCGCATGCGCACGCGCAAGCGCGTGCTGGCGCGCACCCGCGCCGCGCGACGAAAAGCGGACGCCGCCTGATCCGGATGCCGCCGTTCAGACCGGATTGGGCGTTTTTCTTGGACATCGACGGCACGCTGCTCGAGATCGCAGCCACGCCCAAGGCGGTCCACACGGCGAGAGCGGATTGCAAGCTGGTCGCCGCGCTTTACGACAAGGCGAACGGCGCGCTCGCGCTCATCAGCGGTCGCTCGCTCGAGATGATCGACGAGCTGTTCTCGCCGATGCGACTGCCGGCGGCTGGGCAGCACGGCGTCGAGCGCCGCGACGGGCGCGGGCGCGTGCATCGGCCGCCGTTCTCCGCCGACACACTGGCACGCGCCGCCGAGCCGATCCGGGCTTTCGCCAAGCGCCACGCGGGCCTGGTGTTCGAGCACAAGGGTTACAGCATGGCGCTGCATTACCGCCTCGCGCCGCGGCTCGCCGCCGCGGCGCACGCCGTGGTGCGTGAAGCCGCGCGCACGGTCGGTGAAGGCGTGGAGGTGCAGCGCGGCAAGATGGTCGCGGAGTTGAAGCCCGCCGGCCACGACAAGGGCCGCGCGATCGAGGCGTTCATGCGCGAGCGGCCCTTTGCCGGGCGCGTGCCGGTATTCTTGGGCGACGATCTCACCGACGAGCACGGCTTTCGCGTCGTCGATCGCCTCGGCGGCCACTCGATCAAGGTCGGCGCCGGCCCCACCGTCGCCCGCTGGCGGCTGCCCAATCCCGCGGCGGCGCGCACCTGGCTCAACGAGTGGCTGGAGCAGCGCGGCTAGGCCGGAGGCTTGGTCTCCGGGTCGCCCGGTGAAGTGCCTAACAAGGACGACGAAGCACGTTCCAAGCGTGCCCTGAGATACTTCGCTAGGACCGAAATGTGTTGCAGCCTGTTTCTCGTGAGACCTGGCGGCAACTCGGCATGTGCGAGATTTGCGTGCTCCTCGATCTGCTTGAGCTTCGTCGTGACATCGACCTTCTCGTCCAGCATATTTTTCCACCCCGTCTTTCGATTGCTAAACCGCAGGCGAGAATACTCGATGCCGGCATGCGCGCGCAGTCATGCAATGAGTGACAAAGAGGCCGGACTTGTAGTGAGAACTACGCTCTGCAAGTATTAGTCCCGGCGCCTGGCTGACGAGTGGCTCGAGAGCTGCGGCTAGGCCATCATGGCGCCTTGTCCACGGCGCCCGTCATCACGCAACGCCAGGCCCGCTACGCCGCCATCGCGACGACGCTCATCGGCCTCGCGCTCTGTCTTCATCTCGGGCTGATCAGCGCGCTCTTGGCGGGACTCCTGGTCCACGAGCTCGTGCACACCATCGCGCCGCGCATCGCCTTCGTCAGCGGCGGTGCGACGCGGGCGCGCCTGCTGAGCGTCGGGCTGATCGGCGCGCTCGTGATCGGCGCGCTGGTCGCCGCCGGCTTCGGCGCCGCCGCGCTCCTGCGCAGCGAGGGCGCAAGCCCGGCGGCGCTCCTTGCGCGCATGGCCGACATCCTCGCGAGCTCGCGCGCCTCCCTGCCGGAGTGGATGGCGCAGCGCCTGCCGCCCGACGCCGAGGCGCTCCGCGAGATGATTGTCGAGTGGCTGCGCTCGCACGCCTCCGAGCTGCAGCACGCCGGGCAGCTCTTCGGCGTCGGCCTGGTCCACGTCATCATCGGCATGGTGATCGGCGCCATCGTCTGCTTCCGCGAGGCGCGCGGTGCGCCCGACAAGAGCGTGCTCCTGCGCGAAGGCAGCGAGCGCGTAAGCACGCTCGCGCACGCGTTCCGCGGCGTGGTGTTCGCGCAGGTCAAGATCTCGGCGGTCAACACGGTGCTCACCGCCATCTATCTCGCCGGCATCCTGCCGCTGCTCGGCATCCACCTGCCGTTCACCAAGGCGATGATCGCCGTCACCTTCCTCGCCGGCCTGCTGCCGGTGATCGGCAACCTCATCTCGAACACCGTGATCGTGGTCGTCAGCCTCTCGGTCTCGTTCGGCGTCGCGCTCGGGTCGCTCGCTTTCCTGATCGTCATCCACAAGCTCGAGTATTTCTTGAACGCGCGCATCGTCGGCGCCGAGATCAAGGCTTCGGCCTGGGAGCTGCTCTGCGCGATGCTCGCCTTCGAGGCGGCGTTCGGCCTCCCGGGCCTGGTCGCCGCGCCGATCTTCTACGCCTACGGCAAAGCGGAGCTGCGCCAGCTCGGTCTCCTATGAGGATGGGGGTGGATCTCGGCGGCACGAAAATCGAGGTCGCCGTGCTCGACAAGGAGGGCAAGGAGCGCCTGCGGCGGCGCGTGCCGACGCCGCACACCGGCTACGACTCCGCGCTCGCCGAGCTCGCCCGGGTCATCGAGGAGGCGGAGCGCGACGCGGGCGCGCGCTGCAGCGTCGGTGTCGGCATGCCGGGCGCGATCTCGCCGCGCAGCGGCCGCGTGTTCAATGCCTACAACACGCCGTTCAACGGGCGGCGGCTGCAGCAGGACCTCGAGGAGCGTCTGGGCCGTGAGCTGCGCTTCGCCAACGATGCAAATTGCTTCGCGCTGTCCGAGGCGCTCGATGGCGCCGGGGGCGGCGCCGCGGTGGTGTTCGGCGCGATCCTCGGCACCGGCGCGGGCGGGGGCATCGTGGTCGACGGGCGGTTGCTGCGCGGACACAACGCGATCGCCGGCGAATGGGGGCACACGCCGCTGCCCTGGATGAGCGCCGAGGAGCATCCCGGGCCGCCGTGCTACTGCGGGCGCGCGGGCTGCATCGAGCAGTTCGTCTCCGGGCCGGCGCTCAAGCGCGAGATCGCGGCGCGCGGCGAAGAGCTCGCCAACGAGCTGCACGAGGACCGCCTGGCGCGCGCTTTCTCCATGGTGGTGAACTTCCTCGACCCGGATGTCATCGTGCTGGGTGGCGGCCTCTCGAATATCGAGCGCCTGTACACCACGGTACCGCGCCTGCTGCCGCGCTACGTGTACTCGCAGACGGTCGACACGGCGCTCGTGCGCGCGAAGCACGGCGACGCGAGCGGCGTGCGTGGCGCGGCGATGCTCTGGGACGTAGCCGCTTAGTCGAGCGACGCCCGCGCGGCCGCGCAGGAATGGATCGCCGGCGCTTTCTCCATGACGACGGGCCGACCCGCGACGAGCTGATCGAAGTGCTGCTGCACGGCCTTGCCCCAATCGGTCACGCTGTCGACGAAGCGCACGCGCTGCGGATCGCCGTCGAGGTGTTTCTTGTTCCATGGACTCTCGGCCCAGGAACGCGAGCGCGGCGCATCGCAGCCGTACATGCGGGGATTGAAAGCGTACCAAGCGGAAACGAGCCGCCATCTTTCGGCGCGTATCACATGAGCGGAAATGAGCACTGCGACCGGGAGCTCGACATGCTGCTCGGTGAGCCATGTCGCGGCCTCTTTCCACACACCTTGCGAGCGCGGACCGAAATTGCCGAGCGAGTGATCTACCAGCAGGCAGTCTTCGTCGGTTGCCTTCGCGCTGGCGAGATCGGCCCGGTACAGCACATTCTCTTTCTTGCAGGTGTGGTTGATCCAGTTGAGGCGATAGCTCGCCGGCGGCAGCGCGACGCTCGCCAGAACCGCCGCCCGCAACCTCGGCCGCTCGACCTGCACGAGCAGCACGCGCGCCAGCTTGGCGCGCGGCTTCGAGATGTCGCCTTCGAGCATGGCAGGCTCGGTGACCGTAGTTGCCGCCAGTACGAACTTGCCGGCGGGTAGGGGAATCGACTTTCCGCCGAGCTCGAACGAGCCTCGCACCGCCGTGCCGATCGGCGCGAGGTGGAGGCTTTCGGCGGCAGTGGAACCTGCGTGAAGAACCAGCGCGACAAGCAGCGGTCGGACCATAGGCGCCTCCGTGCAGTGGCCGGACTTTACGCCGCCCGACAGGCAGGCGCTAGCGCGCGAGCGCCTTCTTGATGAGCGACAGGTCCTTCACGAACTGCTTGAACGCGAGCTCGCGCTCATCGTCTTCCTGTAGCCGGAGGAGCGCCGACGGATGCAGCGTGGCGAAGACATACGGCGCGAGCGGGCTCTCGACGAACTGGCCGCGCTGGATCGAGACCTTGAAGTCCTTGCTGATCACCGCTTTCGCGGCGGTGGAGCCGAGCGCGACGATGACCTGCGGCTTGACCGCGGCGATCTCGGCTTCGAGCCATTGATGGCAGGCATCGACTTCGCGCTGCGCCGGGGTCTTGTGCAGCCGGCGCTTGCCGCGCAGCTGCCACTTGAAGTGCTTGACCGCGTTCGTCACGTAGAGGTGCTCGCGGTCCACCCCGGCCGCCTCCAGCGCGCGATCGAGCAATCGCCCTGCGGGGCCGACGAAAGGCAGGCCCTTCTTGTCTTCCTCGTCGCCCGGCTGCTCGCCGACCAGCATGACGCGCGCGTGCGGGTCGCCGGCGCCGAACACGGTCTGCGTCGCGTTGGCCCACAACGGGCAGTCCTGGCAGGCGCGCGCTTCTTCCCGCAGCTGCTTAAGTGTCTTCGCCATGGGCCATTAGAATCGCCATGTTGAAAAAAATTGCAGTCCTCACCAGCGGCGGCGACGCCCCCGGCATGAACGCCGCGGTGCGCGCCGTGACGCGCGGCGCGCTCGCCCGCGGCTGGGACGTGTTCGCGGTGCGTAACGGTTACAAGGGACTGCTCGCCGGGACCTTCGAGCAGCTGCTGGCGCGCAACGTCGGCGGCATCATCCAGTCGGGCGGCACGGTGCTCGGCAGCGCGCGCTGCCCGGAATTCGCCGAGCCCGCGGGGCGCGCCAAGGCGTTGGACCACCTCCGCGCCCGCGGCGTGGACGCCTTGGTGGTCATCGGCGGCAACGGCTCGCAGTCGGGATCGGCGAGCCTCGCGCGCGAAGGCTTTGCCGTGGTCGGCGTGCCCTCGACCATCGACAACGACCTCTACGGCAACGACGTCAGCATCGGCTGCGACACGGCGATCAACATCACGCTCGAGGCGATCGACCGCCTGCGCACCACCGCCTCATCGCACCAGCGCGCCTTCGCCGTCGAGACGATGGGGCGCAATTGCGGCTACATCGCGCTGATGGCCGGGATCGCCGGCGGCGCCGAGGTGATCGCTCTGCCCGAGAGCGAGCTCAAGCCTTCGGATGTCGCCGAGCGCCTGCGCGCTGCCTACCAGCGCGGCAAGACACACGCGCTTGCGGTGATCGCGGAGGGCGCCAAGTGCGGCGTGCACGAGCTGATGGAGTATTACGGCGCGCACCGCAAGTCGATCGGCTTCGACCTGCGCGTCACGCGCTTGGGCCACGTGGTGCGCGGCGGCATTCCGAGCGCCGCCGACCGCGTGCTGGCGACGCGCCTTGGCGCCGCCGCCATCGAGACCCTGGCGAACGGCAGCCACGGCGTGCTGGTCGGCATCATGAGGGGCGATATCGCCGTCACGCCGCTCGCCGAGATCGCCGGCAAGATGCGCCCGGCCGACGCGAGCCTGCTCGAGCTCGCGCGGGTGATGGCCATCTGATGGACCGACGCCAAGCAAAGGCCGCGGGAGCACAAATCCGCATGATCGAGCAGGTCCTTCGGCGATGGGATCCCAAGGGCGACGCGCATGCGCCTGGCATCCTGGGAAAATTGCAGGCTGGCGCGAGCATCGAGGAGCTCGCGAGGCACCTCCATGGTCTGACGACGGCCCAGATGGGCCTTAAGGGAAACATGGAGCGAGACCGCCTCTTTGCCACCGAACTCGTCAGTTGGTGGGTCGACAGAAGCGGAGCGATCTAGGCGCGGTAGACGCGATTAATGCCGGTGGTGAGGTGGTCGGCGGCGATGCCGTACAGGTGCAGCGATACCACCCGCGAGCGCCCGCGGTTGGCGACGCGGTGGATCATCTTCTGCTCGAGGTCGAGGTCGGCGAGGTCGCCCGGCCGATAGACCATGGTCCTCGTAACGGCCAGGTCGTCGCTGAACTGATCCTCGGTGAGCTCGCCCTCGGCCACGCCATACAGGCACCAGACATGATGGCCGTGCACCGCGCTCACCTGCCCCGGCAGCCAGGTGATCGCGGTGATGACGAACGTGTCCTTCGGATCGATGTAAAGCAGATGGCGCATGTAGGCCTTCGGGTCGCCGATGCGGTGCTCGGGGCGCAGCCACGTCGGCTTGCGGAGCGCCACGTGCAGCGTCTCCTCCAGCTCGGCGAAGTCCTGGTGCTCCGCCGCGCGCGCGAGGCGCGCCAGCGCCGGGTGAATCGGGTTCACGCGACTCCCTCCATCAGTTGTACTTGTACCTGCTCGCCGGCTTTCACCGCGCCGCGCTCGTGCTCGAGCACGATGAAGCAGTTGGCCTGCGCCATCGAGCGCAGCACGCCGGAGCCCTGCTGGCCCGTGATCCGCGCCTTCCACTGGTTGGCGTCCCTGAACAGCACGCCGCGCTGATATTCGGTGCGACCGGGCACTTTGCGCAAGTTCTCGGCCGCCGTCGCAGCGAGGAGCGGGATCGCATAGTCGTCGCGCCGGCCGGAGAGGTGCAGCAGCGCGTCGCGCACGAACTGGTAGAACGTGACCATCACCGCGACCGGGTTGCCGGGCAGGCCGAAGAGAAACGCGTCGCCGATGCGGCCGAAGGCCATCGGCCGTCCCGGGCGCATCGCGATCTTCCAGAACAGCACCTCGCCGAGCTTAGCCATGAGCTCTCTGACGAAATCCGCCTCGCCCACCGACACGCCTCCGGTCGTCACGATCGCATCGGCGGCAGCGGCCTTGCGAAACGCAGCTTCCAGCTGCGCCGGGTCATCGCGCACCACGCCCAAGTCGGTGATTGCCACGCCCAGGCGCTCGAGCATGCCGTGCAGCGTATAGCGGTTGGAGTCGTACACCTCGCCTTCTTTCAGTGTGCTGCCGATGGAGGCGAGCTCATCTCCAGTGGAAAAGAACGCGACGCGCAGTTTGCGCCGGACGCGCACCTCGCCGATGCCGAGGGAGGCGATCAGCCCGAGTTCCGCCGGCCTCAGGTATTTCCCCTGGGTGAGGACGGGGACCCCGATTTTCAGATCCTCGCCGGCATAGCGCACGTTCTGCGCGCGCTTCTGTCCGGGCGGCACGATGATGCGCTCGCCCTCGCGCTTCACCACCTCCTGGATCACCACCGTGTCGCTGCCCGCCGGCATCACCGCGCCGGTCATGATGCGCACGCACTGTCCTGCCGCCACCGTCCCGCCGAACGGCTTGCCCGCGAGCGCGGTGCCGATTTCCTTCAGCGGCTGCGCGATATCGGCGAAGCGCACCGCATAACCGTCCATCGCGGAGTTGTCGTGCGCCGGCACGTTGATGCGCGGCACGATCTCCTCGGCCAACACTCGGCTCAATGCTTCCCTGACGGGGACCTTTTCATCATCGCTGATCGGCGTGATGCATGCGCGCATCGCCTCGCGCGCCTTGTCGACATGCAGCGCGTCCGGATCGTAGCCGTCGAGGCAGCTCACGACCTGAAAAATGGGGACAGACCCTATTTTTCTCATTTGCAATCGCGAAAAATAGGGTCCGTCCCCATTTTTCCCAGCTCCTCGAGGGTGTTGATGTTGCGGAAGGCGTCGGCCTCGTCGTCGAACGCCACCTCGACTACCGAGAGCGAGGCGTACCACGCATCGATCTTTCGTCCGCCGGCTGCGAGGAATGCCTCCAGATTGCTCGCAACAGAGCGCCGCACCAGCGCGAACACGGGATGCGGCTGCTCGCCGGTCTTGGCGACCGCGAGGTCATTGCCGCCCAGATGCTGTCGCAGGCGCGCCACGAGATCCGATGGCAGGAAAGGCGAATCGCACGGCACGGTGACCGCGAGAGGCTGCGAAATGGCTTCGAGCCCGGCATGCAATCCTGCAAGCGGCCCGGCGAAGCCGCCGACGCGGTCGCTCACGACGCGGTGGCCGAACGCCGCGTAGCGCTCGAGGTTCTGATTGGCGTTGATCACGATCTCGTCGACCTGCGGCGCGAGGCGCGCGAGCACGTGCTCGACCATCGCCTTGCCGCGCAGCGGCTGCAGGCCCTTGTCGACGCCGCCCATGCGTCGCCCCAGTCCGCCTGCCAGAATTACTCCAGATATGCCGATGCCGCTGATGCCGTGCATGCAAAGATTTTACGGTTAAGCTTCAGGCCATGACCAACAGCCGCTGGCTCGCGCCGTTCATCAACCTCGGGCACTTCATCGACCATCTCGCGATGCTCGTGTTTCCGACCGTGGTCCTGGCGCTGGCGCGCGACTGGGACCGGCCGTATGCGGAGCTCCTGCCGCTCACGCTCGGCGGCTTCATCGCCTTCGGCGCGTTCGCGCTGCCCGCGGGCTGGCTCGCCGACCACTGGAGCCGCTACCGCATGATGGTGGTGTTCTTCCTCGGTGTCGGCGCCGCGCTCTTCCTCACCGGCTTCGCCAATTCGCCCTGGCAGCTCGGCCTCGGCCTCACGCTCGTCGGCGTGTTCGCCGCCATCTACCATCCCGTGGGCATTGCCATGCTGGTCGCCGCGCCCACGAAACTTGGCGCGGCGCTCGGCTGGAACGGCCTCTACGGCAATCTCGGCCTCGCGGCGGCGGCGCTGATCTCCGGCGCGCTGATGGATCTCTGGGGCTGGCGCGCCGCGTTCTTCGTGCCCGGCGCCGCGGCGATTGCCGCGGGATTCGCGTTCATGGCGCTGGTGCCCGATCCCGGGCCGGTGAAGAAATCCTCGAAGTCGATCGGGCTGCACATCGACCGTCGCACCATGGCGCGCATCTTCACCATCCTGCTCATCGCCACCGCCTGCGGCGGCGTCATCTTCAACTCGACCACGGTGGCGATGCCCAAAGTGTTCGACGAGCGCCTGCGCGAGCTCACGCAGACCAACGTCGGCATCGGCGCGCTGGTCGCCGTCGTTTACACGCTCGCCGCGTTCGCGCAGCTTGCGATGGGCGCGCTCATCGACCGCTTCGAGCTGCGCCGGCTGATGATCGGCATCGCGCTGGTGCAGATCCCGTTGCTCGCGGTCGCGGCCAACCTGCAGGGCTGGGCGATGCTCGTCGGCGCGCTCGCGATGATGCTCGCGGTGTTCGGCCAGATCCCGCTCAACGACGCCATCGTCGGCAAGTACTGCGCCGACGAATACCGCGCGCGCGTGCTTGCGGTGCGCTACGTCGTCTCGCTCGGCGTCGCCGCGGTGGCAGTTCCGCTCATCGCCGTCCTGCACCGGACGGAGGGCGGATTCAGGAACGTCTTCCTCGTGCTTGCGGCGCTCGCTGCGGGAATGCTGGCGGCGTCGCTCTTCTTCCCGGCGCGGCCG
The DNA here is from genome assembly GCA_036506355.1 of Burkholderiales bacterium. Taxonomy (GTDB): domain Bacteria; phylum Pseudomonadota; class Gammaproteobacteria; order Burkholderiales; family SG8-39; genus SCGC-AG-212-J23. Next base: position 2,761 of record DASXRW010000161.1, on the reverse strand, counting down.
GTCGCAAAACCTCTAACCGCTTAAGCCAGCGCGGTAGGCTGCGTCGCCGTTCTGCGCAGGCGCTCGCGTCCGGTGAACGCGAGGTAATGCTTGCCGCTCGCGCGGCCGAGCATGGTCATGCCGACTTTCTTCGCGATCTCGTGGCCCATGTGCGTGAGGCCGGAGCGCGAGACGAGGAAGGGGATGCGCATCTGCGCGCACTTGATCACCATCTCGGAGGTGAGTCGGCCGGTGGTGTAGAAAACCTTGTCGCTGCCCTCGATCGCATCGAGCCACATGAAGCCGGCGATCGCGTCGACCGCGTTGTGGCGCCCGACGTCCTCGACGAACATCAGGATCTCGCCCTGCGTGTCGGCGAGCGCGCAGCCGTGCACCGCGCCGGCTTGCTTGTAGATGGTCTCGTGGCGGCGCACCCTGTCGAGCAGGATGAACAGGCTCTCATCGGTCAGGCAGACATCGTCGCGCAGCCGCACGTGGTCGATCTCTTCCATCAGGTCGCCGAACACCGTGCCCTGGCCGCAGCCCGAGGTCACGGTGCGCTTGCCGAGCTCGAGCTCTTTGCCGGTGGTTGTAACCACCGCGACCGATGCCGTTTCCCAGTCGACCTGCACCGAACGGATTTCTTCCAGAGACTGCACGAGCCGCTGGTTGCGCAGGTAGCCGATGATGAGCGCTTCTGGCGCATGGCCGAGGGTCATCAGCGTCACGATCTCGCGCTTGTCGACGTAGAGCGTGAGGGGATGCTCGCCGGCGATCGACGTCGGCACCATCTCGCCGCGCTCGTTGTACGCCTCCACCTCGAACGTCGCGGGACGCGCGGCGTTGGTCAACTGGGGCCGGTAATTAGCCACCGATATAGGACATCTCGACCTTGCGCTCGCGCGAGGTCGCTTCGGTGCGGATCTCGGAATAGCGATCGTCACGCCGCTGCCACACCGCGGCGATCTCGTTGCGGATCTGCTCGTCGCTCGCGCCGCCGCGCACCAGCGACTTGAGGTCGTGGCCCGATTGCGCGAAGAGGCAGGTGAAGAGGGAGCCTTCGGTGGAAAGGCGCATGCGCGTGCAAGTGGAGCAGAAGGCCTGCGTCACCGAGGAGATGGCGCCGATCTCGCCCGCGCCGTCGAGGTAGCGCCAGCGCTCGGCGACTTCGCCCGGATAGTTCGCGTCGATCGGCTCGAGCGGCCAGCGTTCCGAGATGCGCCGCACGACTTCGGCGGAGGGCACCACGTCGTCCATGCGCCAGCCGTTGGTGCTGCCGACGTCCATATACTCGATGAACCGCACGATGTGCCCCGTGCCGCGCCAGCGCTCTGCCATGCGCACGATGTCCTGGTCGTTCACGCCGCGCTTCACCACCGTGTTGATCTTGACTGGCGCGAGTCCCTCGGCGGCGGCTACTTCGATGGCCTCGACCACCTTGGCGACCGGGAAATCGGCGTCGTTCATCGCGCGGAAGGTCGCATCGTCGAGCGAGTCCAGGCTCACGGTTACGCGGTGCAGGCCCGCGGCCTTCAGCGCACGCGCCTGCTTCGCAAGCAGCGAGCCATTCGTGGTGAGCGTAATTTCTGCCGGTAGCTCGGCGAGCATCGCCACCAGCCGGTCGAGTTGCCGGCGCACCAGCGGCTCGCCGCCGGTCAGGCGAATCTTCTGCACGCCCAGGTCGACGAAGATACGCGCGAGGCGAGTGATCTCCTCGAAGGTCAGGATTGCGTCATAGGGCAGGAACGGATGGTCGGCGCCGAACATCTCGCGCGGCATGCAGTAGACGCAGCGGAAGTTGCAGCGATCGGTCACCGAGATGCGCAGGTCGTGCATCGACCGGCCGCGCGTGTCCGCGAGCGCGCCGCCGGCGAAGGCCGGCGCGGCGCTGCGTCCAGAAACAATGGGGATGACCTTCTTCATCGTGCTGTTTCTCTGGGGGAAATCATAACAGACGGGGTATAGTGCCGGGCTGTGGAAAAGCCGAAGTTTCCGCTCGCCGTAGTGATGCAGCGCCGCCCCGCGCAAAGCCGCTGGGCCGATGTGGTGTGGGAGCCATTCGGCGTGGTGCCCGGACACGAGGGCGAGGCGGCGAAGCTGCTGGTCGAGCACGATGGCATCGTGCAGTGGCTGCATCCGGGCTTCGCGCTCGAGCTGCATCGCGACGAAGCCGAGGGCTATTACATGAACGTGTCCACGGCGCATCCGCGGGTATTCGTGCTCTGGCGCATGGAGGGGGAGCAGGCCTTGCCGCTCTACGTAACCGCGAGTTCCGACGAAGCCGCGCGCTGGCTCGACGGCGGCCATTCGGTCGACGGCGTCGCGATGCCGCCCGAGATCTACGCCTGGGTCGGCGACTACGTGGAGAAGAATTACCGGCCCCAGCCGCAGAAGCGCATCAAGCCCCGCTCGTTCGTGCACCCTAAGGACCGCGTCTGATGGCCGACGAGAAGGAAGCCTTTCTCTCGCGCTGGTCGCGGCTTAAGCGCGAGCAGCCGGTCGAGAAACCAGCGGAATCCTCGCCGGCGCCCGCGCTGCCGCCAATCGAGAGCCTGACGCCCGAATCGGACTTCACGGATTTCATGCATCCGAAGGTGAAGGAGGAGCTGCGGCGCCTCGCGCTGAAGAAGCTCTTCAGCGATCCGCATTTCAACCTGCCCGATCCGTTCGAGGCGTATTCGGGGGACTGGACCGGCGGCGAGCCGATCCCGCCGGAGCTGCTCGCCACGCTGAACCAGGCGCGCACGGTCCTCTTCACCGAGGAAGAGAAAAAAGCCGCCGA
>DASXRW010000160.1:0-1985 GCA_036506355.1 Burkholderiales bacterium | reverse complement strand
CGGGTGAATTAGTCACAGCCGGATAGCGCACCAGTTACTTGGGCGCCCCGCCCACGGCGCGTAGCGTTGCCGCCATGGACCGCATCGAAGATCTGCTCCACCGCATCCGCGATCCTCGCGAGTGCTACGAACTCCTCCTCGCGGCACCTGCCGAGGACGCGTGCGGCGTGGCGCGTCAGCTCGCGGCGGTCCTTTCTTCCTTATCTGCCGTGCATCGCGAGCTGGGCGAAGAGCCCGGCCGCCTGGCCGCGGTCGAGGAGCTGGTGCGCCGCGTCGGCGTGCTGGAGCTGCTGCTCCTCAACCTCGCCGGCCAACGCCGCAGTCAGTCTGACGGGGAGTCGGCTCATGGAACTCGTGCTCAAGGCGCTCGCCATCGTCGTGCAGCTCGCGCTGGGGGGATTCGTGATCTGGGGTGGCTGGCTCTGCTTTAGGGAATGGCTTCGAGCCGATCGGCGAAATGAGCGAGCTGCTCAGGCGCCGGCCGCGCCGGCGGTCGCCCTCGAAGAGAGGCCGGAAAGTTTCGAGCGGGTAGCTTCTCTGGTGCTACTCGCTCTCTTGTGCACCACGCTCGCCGGGATGACGTGACGGTGGCTCGTGAATACCGTGGCCGACGCTTTGGTGATCCTCGCCCGGGCCGCGCTCTCGCTCATCCTCGCGCTGGCGCTCGTCGCCCTCGCCATCTACGCCGCTGGCGCCCGTATCGGCGAATGGGTCGACAGGACCCCTAGAGAGACGAACCGCGGACCGCTTTGAGCCGGAACGCGGCCACCGGCTGCGCGAAGCCGCGCAGCGTCAGGGGGCCGATCGGGTCGGTGTCCACGATCTGCGCGATGGCCGTCTCGGTCTGCGCGTCGAGGATGATCTCGCCCGCGCGCGCCGCGCCGCACAGGCGCGCGGCGAGGTTCGGCACGTTGCCGATCGCGGCGTACTCCCAGCGCTGCTCGAAGCCGATCACGCCGAGCGTCGCCTCGCCCTGCGCGATGCCGATGCCGAGGCCGACGTCGTGGCCGAGCTTCGCCCAGGCTTCCGAGATCGGCGTGAACGCCTCCTGCAGCGCGAGCGCCATGCGCACCGCGCGCTCGGCCGGGCGGTCGACCGGGAGCGGATCGCTGAAAAAAATCATGATGCCGTCGCCCGCGAAGTGCTCGAGCGTGCCTTCGTACTCGTCAACGGTGCGTCCCAGCGTCGCGTGATACGCGCGCAGGAGATCCATCACCTCGTCCGGGTCGGCGCGGTCGGTGAAGGAAGTGAAGCCGCGCAGGTCGAGAAATACCGCCGTGATCTCGCGCCGGTGGGGCTCGAGCAGCTCCTCGCCGCCGGCGACGATCGCCTCGGCCACCGGTTTGGAGAAGAAACGCTTTAACCGGCTCAGGCGCTCGAGCTGCGACACCTGGTCGCGCACGCGCTCGGCGAGCTTGGCATTGACGTCCTTCAGCTCGTCCTGCAGCGCCTTCACCCGGAGCAGCGAGCGCACGCGGGCGAAGAGCTCCTCCCAGTTGACCGGCTTCGAAAGGAAGTCATCGGCGCCGGCCTCGAGGCCCTTGATGCGCTCGCTCTGCCCATCGAGCGAGGTCACGAGGATCACCGGCAGCAGCGCCGTTTCCTGCGCGGCGCGCAGGCGCCGGCAGAGGTCATAGCCGTCGAGTCCCGGCATCAGGATGTCGGAGACCACGAGGTCGGGATGGATCTCGCGCACCTGCTCGAGCGCCTGCTGGCCGTCGAGCGCGGTGTAGATGGTATAGCCGCGCGCCTTCAGCACGCCGGCCATCATCTCGACGTTCGAGCGCTGGTCGTCGACGATCAGGATGCGCGCGGTCATCTAGAACACAATCACGCCGCGGGCATTGCGGCCCGATTCCAGATCGGCGAACGCTTGCGCGGCCTCTGCGACCTTGTAGCGCCGGGTGATGAGCTCCTCGAGCTTCAACTCGCCCTTCAGGTACAGCGCGAGCATCCGCGGGAAGTCGACGCGCGGCACGCAGGAG
>DASXRW010000159.1:0-12519 GCA_036506355.1 Burkholderiales bacterium | reverse complement strand
GACATCACTATCCGCTCGACGTTCATCGCCGGGTTTCCGGGAGAGACGCAGGCCGAATTTGCCGAGCTGCTCGCTTTCCTGGAGGTGGCCCAGCTCGATCGCGTCGGCTGCTTCGCCTACTCGCCGGTCGAAGGCGCGGCGGCCAATGCGCTGCCCGATCACGTGCCGGAGGCGCTGAAGGAAGAGCGGCGCGCGCGCTTCATGGCCCTGCAGGCGAAAATCAGCGCGGCGAAGCTGCAGCGGAAGGTAGGCAAGACATTCAAGGTGCTGGTCGATGAGCCAGGCACTGGCCGATCGAGCGCCGATGCGCCGGACATCGATGGCGTGGTGCATTTCAAGGGCGGTAAAGCTGGAGAATTTGCCGACGTGCTGATCCAGCGCGCCGACGAGCATGACCTACACGGGAGAAGGCTATGAGCGAAGTGATGGTGGTGGCGGGTGCGCGGACGGCGATCGGCGACTACGGCGGCGCGTTCAAGGACGTGCCGCCGACCAAGCTCGGCTCGATCGCGATCAAGGAAGCCTTGTCGCGGGCGAAGCTCGACCCGGCGAGCGTCGGGCATGTCGTGATGGGCAGCGTGATCCATGGCGAAGCGCGCGACATGTACCTGTCGCGCGTCGCGGCGCTGGATGCGGGCATCGCGGTCGGCACGCCTTGCCTCACGGTGAACCGCCTATGCGGCTCGGGTTTGCAGGCCATCGTCTCGGCCGCGCAGCACATCCTGCTCGGTGATTGCACCACCGCGGTTGCCGGCGGCGCCGAGAGCATGAGCCGCGCCGCCTACATGCTGCCTTCGGGCCGCTGGGGTCAGCGCATGGGAGACGCGCCCGCGATCGACGCAATGACCGCGGCGCTGCACGATCCGTTCGGCCACGGCCACATGGGCGTCACCGCCGAGAACATCGCCGCCAAGTACGGCTTTACGCGCGAGCAGCAGGACCAGTTCTCGGTTGAATCCCACCAGAAGGCTTCCCGGGCGATCGACGGCGGCTATTTCAATTCGCAGATCGTGCCGGTCGAGCTCAAGAGCAAAAAAGGCGTCGAGCAGTTCACCCTCGACGAACACGTGCGCAAGGAGGCGAGCATGGCCGACCTGGCGAAGCTCAAGACCGTGTTCAGGAAGGATGGCACCGTCACGGCCGGCAATGCGTCGGGCCTCAACGATGCCGCCGCGGCCGTGGTGCTCATGGAAGCCAAGACGGCGCAGAAGGCGGGCGCCAGGCCGATGGCGCGCCTGGTCGCCTATGCGCACTCGGGCGTCGAGCCGCAGCTCATGGGGCTCGGGCCGATTCCGGCGGTGAAGCGCGTCTTCGAGAAAGCCGGGCTCAAGCCCGCGGACATGGATGTGGTCGAGTCGAACGAGGCCTTCGCCGTGCAGGCGATGGCGGTGACCAAGGACCTCGGCCTCGATCCGGCGAAGGTGAATCCGAACGGCGGCGCGGTCGCGCTCGGCCATCCGATCGGCGCCACCGGCGCGATCCTGACGGTGAAGGCGCTCTACGAGCTCGAGCGCACGAAGAAGCGCTACGCGCTCGTCACCATGTGCATCGGCGGCGGGCAGGGTATCGCCGCGATCTTCGAGCGCGTCTGAACACCGCCGCAGTCAGCGAGGCCGCTCAGCCGCGTCGGCCGCGGCTCAGCTACGCGCAAGTCAACTATTGGCCCCGCGTGGCGGGGTACGCCATCTATGGCTTGCTGCTGCTCAGCATTCCAGCCGATGAGTTATTCGCGATTCGGGTGTGGCTCGCGGTTCTGTGCTTTGTTTTCCCGCACATTACGTCGTGGATCTCGCGAACCCGGGGCGGTGACGCGCGGACCGAGACCGTGATGGCGCTCGTCGACTGCTTCGTCGGCGGCCTCGTGGTAGCGGCGTTCTCCCTTCGGCTCTGGCCAACGACTGCGCTGTACGTCAACGGCGTAATCAATTGCATGTTGTTCGGCGGCCCGCGCCTGCTTCTCGTCGGCCTTGCCATAAACGGCGTGGGCCTCGCGGCGGCGGCGCTGTCGTTCGGCATTCATCCACATCTCGAAACGGAGCCGTTACCGACGGCACTCAGCATCGTTTCGACCTTCTCCTATCTGGTTTTGGTTTGCAGCACGGCCTACCGCCTGCGCCGCCGGCACCGGGAGACGCGCAGAGCGCTGGAGCGCGAGGAGCGGCAGTCGAGCGAGCTCTTGCTGAACGTGTTCCCCAAGGCAGTCATCCCCAGGCTCAAGCGGCAGGAAAGCCCCATCGCCGATCAATTCGCCGACGTGAGCGTCGTGTTCGCGGACCTTGTCGAGTTCACGCCGCTCGCCGAACGGCTCGGGCCGAAGCGCATCGTCCTGCTGCTGAACGAGCTGTTCGCGAAGTTCGATCAGGCCGCAGCCCGGCTCGGCGTGGAGAAGATCGAGACCACAGGCGACGGCTATCTCGCCATGGCCGGCGCTCCCGATGCGCTCGACCATCATCCCGAGGCGGCGGCGGATTTCGCGCTCGCGGTGATCGGCGCGGCGCGCACGACGCGGATTTCCGACACCGAGCACGTGCAGGTGCGCGTTGGCATCCATACCGGTCCGGTGTTTGCCGGTGTGATCGGCGAGAGCCGGTTTCACTACAAGATATTCGGAGAGACGGTGAACACCGCGAGCCGCGTGCAAGCGCAATCGCGGCCCGGGCACGTGCTCGTTTCAGACAGCACGTACAAGCGCATCCAGGCCACCCACCAGCTCGAGGAGCACGGCACCGTGGACCTAAAAGGGCATGGACCGATGCGCACGTACTGGCTGCGCTCGCGGTAGGGTCTGACCTCGATTTCCGGTAGCGTACGGCCCGTGGCGAGAAAACCGAAAATCGGACTCGCGCTCGGCGCGGGCAGCTCGCGCGGCTGGGCGCACATCGGCGCGATCCGCGCGTTGGAAGAGCGCGGCGTCAAGCCCGATCTCATCTGCGGCACCTCGATCGGGGCGCTGGTCGGCGCGGTCTACGCGTCGGGGCAGCTCGATCAGCTCGAGGACTGGGTTACGGGGCTCGCATGGACCCAGGTGGTGCGCCTTATGGACCTCACGTGGAAGGGCGGCCTGATCCGCGGCCAGCGGCTGTTCAATCTCTTCCGCGCCACGTTCCGGGACCGCGACATTTCCGAGCTGGAAGTGCCCTTCGGCGCGGTCGCCACCGAGCTGAGCTCCGGGCGCGAGATCTGGCTGCGCCATGGCAAGCTGCTCGACGTGGTGCGCGCATCGATCGCGACGCCGGGCCTCTTCACTCCGGTGATCTACAACGGCGCCGTGCTGGTCGACGGCGGTTTGGTGAATCCGGTGCCAGTCTCGATGTGCCGCGCCTTCGGTGCCGAGATCGTGATCGCCGTGGACCTGAGCTGGGGCAAGCTCGGGCCGTACCGCAACATGGGACGCGAGCTGCCGGCGGTGGCGCCGCCGCCGCCCCAGGAACCGGGCTGGCGCGGGCGCCTGCGCGCCCGGTGGCTGAGCGCGCTGCGCGCGAAGGGCGAAGAGCCGTCGATCCCGTCGATCTTCGAGGTGTTCAACACCGCGCTCGACATCGTCGAGCAGCGCGTCGCGCGCAGCCGCCTCGCGGGCGAGCCGGCGGACGTGCTGATCACGCCGCTGCTGCCGGACTTCGGCGCGATGGAATACCACCGTGCCAAGGAGGCCATCGCCGAGGGGCGCGCCGCGGTCGAGCGCATGATGCCGCTCATCGAGCAGGTGATCCGCTAGTCGATGGAGATCAGCCTGCCGGTGACGCTCGCCGTGCTGGGAGCGGCGCTGCTGCACGCCTCGTGGAACGTGCTCGTCAAGTCGGGCGCCGACAAGGAGCTCGAGACGATCAACATCGCGGTCGGCTCGGGCCTGGTCGCGCTCATCGCCGCGCCCTTCCTGCCGGCGCCCGCGCCGGCCTCGTGGCCCTGGGTCGCGGGCTCGGCCGTGGTGCATATCCTGTACTTCGTCTTCCTCGCCGGCGCCTATCGCTGGGGCGAGCTCTCGTATACCTATCCGGTGATGCGCGGCGGCGGTCCGATGATCGTCGCGCTGGTGGGCGCGCTCGCGCTGGGCGAAGTACTGCCGTTGGGCAAGACGCTCGGCATCCTGCTGATCTGCGCCGGCATCCTTGGCTTCGCCTCCGGCCGGCATGATGGGCGCGCTACCGCCTTCGCGCTGGGCAATGCCGTGGTGATCGCGGCGTACACGCTGATCGATGGACAGGGCGCGCGGCTCTCCGCCGCCCCCGTCAGCTACACGCTCTGGTTCTTCGCTGCCAACGGGCTCGTGATCCTCGCCTACGGCTGGCTGCGCCGCGGCCGCGCTGTTGCCACCTACTTTCGCTCTACGTGGAAGAGGGCGATCGTGGGCGGCGGCTGCGCGGTCGCCGCCTACGGCATCGCGTTGTGGGCGATGACGCGCGCGCCGATCGCCGTGGTCGCCGTGCTGCGCGAGACCTCGGTGATCTTCGCCGCGGTGATCGCCTCTTTTGTGCTGCACGAAAAATTCACACGCCGGCGGCTTGCGGCCACCGGCGCGGTAGTGCTCGGACTCGTTGCGCTGAAGCTTTAGACCGGCTGCAACTTGCCTTCGTAGAGGCGTACGCGGTCGCCCTGGTGCCAGAACGGCTGCGCGTCGCTGTTGAAGGTCTGTGTCGTGCCGTCGTCATAGCGCACCGTCAGCTCCCAATGCTTGGTAGCGCGCGCCTGCTTCTCGATCTGGTTGCCGAGCAGCGCGCCGCCCGCGGCGCCGAGCACGGTGACCAGCTTGTTGTGGTCGCCGATGTTGTGGCCGAGCACCGCGCCGGCAAGCCCGCCGCCAACGGCGCCTACGCCGCTGCCGTCGCCCTTCTGCTCGACTTCGCGCACCGCGACGACGGTGCCGAGCGCGCCCGGCTTCACGAGGGGCCTGGGCGCCTCATAGACCGGCGGTGTTTGCGCGATCGGGGCCGGGGTGAACGACGGCACCTCGGCGGCGGCGACCTTCGGCGCGGCATGGGTCTTTGCCACGTGCTTCTTCACCGGCTGCGGAGCCGGCATGACCTCCGGCGCTGGCGCCGGCGCAGGTTCCGTTACCGGTGCCTGCGCGGCGGTGATCGGGGTGGGCTCGTCGACCGAGCCCTTCGAGTGGGGGATCAGCCCGGTGAGCGCGGCGATTCCTACGGCCGAAAAAACGGTGAGCGAAATCGCTGCCAGCACGAGCAGCGGGTGCAGTCTATTGGTGTTGGTTTCCATCGCGTCGTTCTCCTTTCGTATCGCGAGTAACGACAGGCTACGCAGGCGGTGCACCCGCTGCCGTGAGCAATGGTTACCAGTTGTTACGGGTGTTAAGACTCCGGCCGCATGTGCGGGAAGAGGATCACGTCGCGGATGCTTGCACTGTCCGTCAGCAGCATCACCAGCCGGTCGATGCCCAGGCCCATGCCGCCGGCCGGCGGCATGCCATATTCGAGCGCGCGGATGTAGTCGGCGTCGTAGTACATCGCCTCCTGGTCGCCGGCTTCCTTCATGCGCGCCTGCTCGAGGAAGCGCGCCGCCTGGTCCTCGGGATCGTTGAGCTCCGAGAAGCCGTTGGCGATCTCCTTGGCGTCGATGAAGAGCTCGAAGCGGTCGGCGAGCTCAGGGTCGGCGTCGCGGCGGCGGGATAGGGGTGACACCTCCGCCGGAAAATCCGTGACGAAGGTCGGCTGCACCAGGTGCTTCTCCGCGATCGTTTCAAACAGCATGAGCTGCAGCGCGCCCCAGCCCTGCTGCTTGCTGTGCTCGACGCCGTGGCGCGTCAGTTCCTTGGAGAGAAAAGCGCGGTCGCGCAGATCGCCCTGCACGCCCTGCTGGCGCAGCGCCTCGGCAATCGAGACCCGAATGAACGGCTTGCCGATCTCGATGCTCTTGCCCTGGTAGGCGATGGAGGACTGCCCGGCAGCGGCGGCGCGCACCAGCCGCTCCGTGAGCGCCATCATGTACTGCCAGTCCTCGTAGGCTGCGTAGCACTCGAGCATCGTGAACTCGGGGTTGTGGCGCGTCGAGATGCCTTCATTCCTGAAGTTGCGGTTGATCTCGAAGACGCGCTCCATGCCGCCCACCACCAGGCGCTTGAGATAAAGCTCGGGCGCGATGCGCAGGTAGAGGTCCATGTCGAGCGCGTTGTGGTGCGTCTTGAACGGCCGCGCCGCCGCGCCGCCGGGGATCGGCTGCATCATCGGCGTCTCGACCTCGAGGTAGCCCTCGCCGCGCAGCACGTCGCGCATCGCCTGGATGACCTGGCCCCTCTTGAGAAACACGTTCATGGCATCGGGCGTGACGATCAGGTCGACGTAGCGCTGGCGATAGCGCATCTCCTGGTCGGCGAGGCCGTGGAACTTTTCCGGCAGCGGGCGCAGCGCCTTGGCGAGGAGCCGCAGGCTCTTCGCATTCACCGTCAGCTCGCCCTTCATCGTCCTGAACACCGCGCCCTCGGCGCCGACGATGTCGCCGAGATCCCAGTGCTTGAAGTGCTCGTAGCCTGGCGTGTCCTGGGTGATGTAGAGCTGGATGCGCCCGCTGCCGTCCTGCAGCGTGGCGAAGCTCGCCTTGCCCATGACGCGCTTCAGCATCATGCGGCCCGCTACCACGGCGGGGGGTTTCTCCTTTTCCAGCTGTTCCTTGCTCGCAGCGCCGAAGCGCTCATGCAGCGCCGCGGCCGAGTCCTTGCGCCGGAAATCGTTCGGATACGCGAGCCCCGCGGCGCGCAGCGCCTTCAGCTTCTCGCGGCGCTCTTCGACGAGCTTGTTGTCTTCTTGCTCCAGTTAAACCCCCTGTTTGAGGCTCGCCACGATGAAGTCGTCGAGCTCGCCATCGAGCACGCGCTGCGTGTCGCCCTTTTCCACGCCGGTGCGCAGGTCCTTGATGCGCGACTGATCCAGCACGTACGAGCGGATCTGGTGGCCCCACTCGATGTCGGTCTTTTGCGCGGCGAGCTTGTCCTGCGCGGCCGTGCGCTTTCGGAGCTCGAACTCGTAGAGCCGCGATTTGAGCATGGCCATGCATTCGGCGCGGTTGCGATGCTGCGAGCGGTCGTTCTGGCTCTGCACCACGATGTTGGTCGGCAGGTGCGTGATGCGCACCGCCGACTCGGTCTTGTTGACGTGCTGGCCGCCCGCGCCCGAGGCGCGGTACACATCGACGCGCAGATCGGCCGGGTTGATGTCGACCTCGATCGATTCATCCACTTCCGGGTAGACGAATACGCTCGCAAAGGACGTGTGCCGCCGGGCATTGGCGTCGAATGGGCTCTTGCGCACCAGGCGGTGCACGCCGCTCTCGGTGCGAAGACTGCCATAGGCGTAGTCGCCGGTGACCTTGAGCGTCGCGCTCTTGATGCCCGCGACCTCGCCCGGCGTGTGCTCGAGCACCTCGGCAGTGAAGCCCTTGCGGTCGCAGTACTTGAGGTACATGCGCTCGAGCATCGAGGCCCAATCCTGCGCCTCGGTGCCGCCCGAGCCCGACTGGATGTCGATGAAGCAGTTGTTCGGGTCGAGCGGGTTGGAAAACATGCGGCGGAATTCGAGCGCCGCCACGTCCTTCTCGAGCTTTTCCACGTCCGCGGCCACGCCCAGCACGGTGGCCTCGTCGCCCTCCGCGCGCGCGAGCTGGAAGAGCTCCGCGGCGTCTGAGAGCCCGCTGCCGACCCGCCCGAGCGTGCCGACGAGCGCTTCGAGCGCCTTCTTTTCCTTGCCGAGGTCCTGCGCGCGCTGCGGGTTCTCCCACAGCTTCGGATCTTCGAGCTCGCGGTTCAGCGCCGCGAGGCGCCGGGTCTTCGCCTCGAAGTCAAAGATGCCTCCGCAGCTCCGCCGACCGCGCCTGCAGGTCGGAGAGGCTCGAGGCGATCTGGTTGATGCGTTCGGCTTCCATCTATCGCTTTACCTTGTCTTCCCAATATAAGACTTCGCGCCGGAAATTAGATTCCGCCTCGGCCCCTTCGAGCGGCGCCACCGCCTCCTGGCCGGGAATCGACACCAGCGCCTTGCGCAGCCCGTCGCGCACGGTCGAGAGATAGAAATACACCTCGACCGGTCCCTGCACCATGAAGACGAGATATTCGCCGTCGATGACCTGGGCGATGCGCAGCACTTCTTCGTCGCGGAACCCGCGCTGGCGGGCGGCGATCAGCTCGACATCGGCGCCGCGTGGGATACCGATGGCGTCGGCGACGTCGGCGCCGAGAAAGCCCTCGGCGCCCTGCGCCTTCAGCCAGCCGGCGATCGAGCGCAGGCCGGTGCTCTCGACGGCCTTCGTCGGTGCCGCCGGCGCCGCAGCCGCACTCATGCAAACGCACGCCAGAACGGCGGCAAGCGTGCCGCGCATGACTCCTCCCTCAGTCTCCTACTTGTTGGAGCCTATTTTACGGGTTTGGGCGTGTACTCTTCGGCGATCTTGTCGTCGAAGAAGCTGGTGGGATTCGGCGCCGCCATGAAGCGCCGGTAGACCTCGGGGTAGACGCCGACGTATTGGTAGACCTGGCCGTTCGACATCTCGACCTCGAGCGTCTTCGTGGCCTCGTCGTAGCCCACCGAGCGGAGCTTCGACGAATTGACGCGCTTTCGCTGCATCAGATCTTCTCCACCCGGACTTTCGTGCCGGCCTTGATGGCGGCCAGCGCTTTCGCGTCGCCGATGATGCTGCCCAGCACGTTGCAGCGGCTCGCAAGCTTCGGGCGCTCGTCGGTGGAGATCGGCGTGCGGCCGAAGGGCAGCGCCAGCGCGTCGCCCTCGGTCCAGAAGCACACCGTGCCGGGCTCGACGATCTGCTTTGCATCAGGCTCGAGCTTCGCGCTGACCGGCGTCGAGAAGTAGACCTCGTCGCCCCAGGTCTGCGCGGCGGCCTCGAAGGGCAGCGCGGCAGCGAGGGCGCGCGTGGTCGGCGTTTCGCGCAGCTCGGCCTCGATGCTGACCTTGCCCGCGGAAATGCGCAGCTTCATCCGCCGAGCGCGGCGCTCCAGGGCGTCTTGCCGTCCACCATTCCCTCGATGGCATTGCCCTTGACCACACCGGAGAAGGCGCCTTTGCGGCCGGCGAGCTTGAAGCTCAAGTGATCGCCGCGCAGCTTGACGGCCTCGAGCGGCACGTCGTGGCCGTCGAGGCGCACGCTGCCCGAGACGCGCGTGAGCTGCTGCTTGAGCGAAAGCGTCGCCGGCTGCTTGCTGATCGCCGGCGGCATGCGCGCTTCCCACTTGCCCGCGACCTTCGCCGGCACGATGTAGAGGTAGATGAGGGTGGTGGTGACGCCGCTGATCTGCACCTTGTCCTCGAGATCCATCTGCACGTACTTCTCGGGGATCCAGCCGGTGAGCGGATAGTCGTGCGACACGATGCGCGTGCCGGGCCTGAGCTCGGTGAGGAACTTGTCCTTCAGCAGGTTCACCGTGTCCGGCAGCAGATACATGGTGATCACGGTCGCCTGCGAGATGTCGGTCTTGAAGAGATCGGCCTTCATGAACTTCACGCGGTCGCCGAGGCCTTCCTTCTGCGCCGCTTCATTCGCTTTGCGGACCAGATCCTCCTTGATCTCGACGCCGAAGCCGCGCGCGCCGAACACCTTGGCGGCGGTGAGCACGATGCGGCCGTCGCCCGAGCCGAGGTCGATCAGGAAATCGCCCGCGCCGACCTCGGCGTAGCGCAGCATGTCGGAGACCACGCTCTGCGGCGAAGGCACGTAGGGCCCGGCGTCCTTGACGGGCTGCAGGTCGGCGGCGCAGGCGACGGTGGCGGTAAAGAGCATTGCGGCGGCAAGGCGCATCATGATTCGACATGCTCCACGTTAAGCTGGATCGATTTCAGTCCGTTGAATTCGTTCACGGCGAGCCGGTAGGCCGCGCGCAGCGTGGCCGGCAGTGGATCCAGTGCACCGAAACGCATCGCTTCGAGGCGCCGCCCGTCCTTGTTGAGTAGCAGCTTGAGATGCCGTTCGCCGACCACGCGCTGGCTTTCGACGGCGAATGTATCGCAGAAGAGCGGCTGCGGAAAGGCTTGGCCCCAGATGCCGTCCTCGAGCATGCGCGCGATTTCCAGCGTGTAGTAAGCCTGCTCCAGGCTGCCGTCGGTTTCCACCGTGCGCGTTCGCGCCGAGGCGGGCAGCGTTTCCTCGAGCGCGCGCTCGAACGAGAGGGCGAAGCGCGGGTACTCGCTCTCGGCGATGGTGAGCCCGGCCGCCTGCGCGTGGCCGCCGAAGCGCAGGATGAGGCCCGGGATGCGTTTCGCGACGAGATCCAGGCAATCGCGCAGGTGCAGCCCGGGCACCGAGCGTCCCGAGCCTTTGAGGTTTCTGCCGTCTGCGGCGCGCGCGAAGCAGATGACCGGCTTGTGCAGCCGGTCCTTGAGGCGCGAAGCGAGGATGCCGACCACGCCTTCGTGCCAGTCGGGCGCAAAGAAAGTCGACTGCGCCTGCGCGTCCAGGGTTTTCAGCTTCTCCAGCGCTTGCTCGAGCATCCCGCTCTCGATCTTGCGCCGCTCGCCGTTCAGCCGGTCGAGCTCGCGCGCGCAATTGGCGGCGCGCGCCTCGTCGTCGGTGATTAGGCACTCGATGCCGAGGCTCATGTCGGCGAGCCGGCCCGCCGCGTTGAGCCGCGGCCCGGCGACGAAGCCGAGGTCGAAGCTGGACGCCTCGCTGACGTTGCGCCCTGCCGCGCGCAACAGGGCCATGATCCCGGGCTGCGCCCGGCCCGCGCGGATGCGCTTCAGCCCCTGTGCCACGAGATTGCGGTTGTTCGCATCGAGCGGCACCACATCGGCGATGGTGCCGAGCGCGACGAGGTCGGTCAGGGCGCCGAGGTTCACCTCGGTCTTCAACGCGCCTCTCTTCCTCAGCTCCGCGCGCAACGCGATCATCACGTAGAACATGACGCCGACACCCGCGAGTGCTTTGGACGGGAACGTGCAGCCCATCTGGTTCGGGTTGACGATGCAATCGGCCTGCGGCAGCTCGGCGCCCGGCAGGTGGTGGTCGGTGATCAGCGTGCCGATGCCGAGCGCGCGCGCGCGCGCGACGCCTTCGACGCTCGCGATGCCGTTGTCGACGGTGATGAGCAAATCCGGCTTGCCGCCTTTGGAACCTAAGGCGGCGAGGTCGACCAGTTCGGGCGAGAGGCCGTAGCCGAGCTTGAAGCGGTCGGGCACCAAGTAGCCGACGTTCGCGCCGAACTGGCGCAGCGCGCGCATGCCCACCGCGCACGCCGTGGCGCCATCGGCATCGTAGTCGGCGATGATCAGCAGCCGCTTGCCCGCCGCGATCGCGTCCGCGAGCAGAGCCGCCGCCTGTTCCATGCCTTTCAGCAGCGTGGGGGGCAGGAGACCCGCCGCACTATAGGCGAGCTCGGCAGCCGAGCGGATGCTGCGCGCGGCGTAGATCTTCGCGAGCAGCGGATGGATGCCGCCGTCGAGCAGCGCGCGCCGGTCATTCTCCCGGTAAGGGCGCTCAATAATTTTCATGCGTAGTGCTCCAGCGCCCTAGGCCGGCGCCAGAAGCGCCGCAGGTCACCGCGAATGGTTTCATACGCGAGGCATTCCGCCGCGTCCGGCACGTGGATCGTGATCATGCCGACGCGCCCGGCGCGCAGCGCGGCGAGCAGCGGCGCAAACCAGTCGCGCTCCAGGCGCGCGATGGCGTCGTGGTACTCGCCGGTCTCCGAAAGTGCCAGCGGCACGCGCAGCGCGTCGAGCACGACGAGATGGCGCCCGTCCTCTGGCGCGCGCTCGAGCCATGCTGTTGCCGAGCCGGGCAGCGTGCGGTAGCGCATCGCCGCGGCGCGCGCGAGTCCCAGCGCGAGCGGCTCGTCGGCGCACACGGAATGCCAGTGCTTCGATGCCACGTGCGGCGCGCGCCCGGCGCCCCAGAACCAGAGACTGTTCACCGCCGGCTCGCCGCGCGCCTCGCGCGCTTCATTTACCGGATGCGAGTGCAGCACCATCTGCGATTCGTTGAGCAACTGGTGCGAGGGCGAGCCGCCCGCGCCCGCGGGCATGCCGAGCGCGACGTCGCGCCCCGCGAGCTCGAGCGGCGATTGCGCATCGATCGGGAAATCCTCTTCAGCGTTGGCTACCCAGCGCTCGGCATCGATCGCCTGCACGGCAAGGCGCGGTGCGAAATGGCGGGTGAGCGCTTCACTCAGTGCGTCGGCCTCATCGCGCGCGATGTGCAGCGCGGCGCCGGGCGCGAGGATCAGCCGGTCGCGCATCAGGCGCAGATGGACCGGATCCGCGCGCAGCCAAAACTGCGTACCCGGTTCGCCGCCTGCGCCGAGCAGCGTGAGCGCACCCGCAGCGAGCGGCTCCCCCAGCTCGAAGGCATCATGCAGCCAGGCTTCGAGCGTTTGCGAGCCGGCGCTGGTGCAGCGCCCGCGCGCGAGCAGGAGCTCGAGCGACGGCAGGCGCCCGGCCGCCGGCGCCGCGAACAACCCCGGTGCTACGAGTTCGCAGTGCATCGCGCGAGCGGTACTACGCGCGCGCCAGCCTTCGTGAGGTGGCGCGAGAGGATGCGGTACTGGTCGTAGTCGAAGCGCGGCCGCTCATC